>CBFGRG010000106.1:0-8541 GCA_965651105.1 uncultured bacterium
GCCGTTGATGATGAAGGTACCGTCGGACGTCATCACCGGGAAATCGCCGATGAAGATGCCGTCCGGTCCGGTCTCCTTGACCTCGCCGGTTTCATTGATGACCAGCTTCGCGGAGATGCGCAGCCGCGCCGAGTAGGTCATGTCGCGCTCGCGGCAGTAGACCTCGGCCACGCGCGGATCGCGCCTGGCGCGCTCGCGCATCTCGCCCTCGGGCAGGCGCTCCCATGGCTCGTCGAAGCGCGGCTCCGAGAGGTAGAGCTGCATCTTGTCGTGATGATCCGTGATCGGCGAGATTTCCTTGAGAAGCTCCTCAAGCCCCTTTTGAATGAACCAATTAAATGAATCGATCTGAATCTGGACCAGGTTCGGCATCTCGAGCACCGTCTTGATGCTCGCATAGGACTTTCGCCCAATGCCGGTGTTGGAGATCACCTGGTCGCCGGAGATCGAGCGAATCGCCGCTCCGGTCGAAGTCGTCTCTACAGCCATGCACAGCTCCTCAATATGTGGCGCCACCGGAACCCGGCAACGCCGCCCGGAACTCCCGCCTCACCTGAACGCTCGATCCCGTACCCCGCGTGAAATAATGGATAGGCCCAGCTCGTCGATTGGCCGCGCAGCGACACGGGTATGGCCATGTTCCGATGCACATCGGACACGCCAAAGCGGGAGGGCATGACGATCCCCTCCCGGTGCACCCGGTTCCCTGCTTGTGCCTTGTTGATCCGCACGCAGCTGTCCAGCCCAACCAACGTGACGACGCCGGGGTCGGTCACGAATCTCGCACGTCGTAGCCCGTGCGAACGAACATGATAGCGCGCGGCAAGCCGCTGCGTCAACGGTTTTGGAACTCGAATGTTCGCCCCCGGTGTAGCCGGCGCACACGCAAGGGTTGGGCGTCGCGGCCAAGCCTACCCGATCCCGGTGCTATACTCAAATCCCGTAGGCGATCCGTTCGTACAGGTACCGGGTGGCTGCCTGCCGCAGCCATGCGATTGTACACTCGCAAGTGCCAACGCCTCCAAGGATCGACACCCCGCACTCGGGCAAGGCACCAATCACGGATTTGCCATGAACTCGCGAACGTTTCGGATTTGGCTTCGACCTGGCATCGGGATCAAGCGCTGGGTCGGGTTATTCATGTTCGCGGTGATCCTCTCGGGCCTCGCGATCGCCATGTTCGCGGCCTGGATCTACCGCAACTATGATTTCCCGGACCAGATGGCCGACTCCGTTGCCTGGATCACGCTGCAGCCGATCCCGCACCCCTGGCGCGGGCTGCTGATTCTCGCCGTCGCGCTCGTGATCCTCGCGTGGGCCTTCCTGCGTCTCAGCAACTCGCTGCTGACGCCGTTCATTTCCTCTGACACCGCGTCGCGGACGATTGCGGAAATCCTCAACGAGCACCGCTTCGGCCCCGCCCAGCCGGAACTCAACGTCGTCGCAATCGGCGGCGGCACCGGCCTCAGCGCGCTGCTGCGTGGTCTCAAGCTGCACAACATCGACATCACGGCGATCGTCACGGTCGCCGACGATGGCGGCAGCACCGGCCGCATTCGCAACGACTTCAACATGCCGGCGCCCGGCGACATCCGAAACTGCATGGTCGCGCTCGCCGACGACGAATCGCTGATGAGCCGGCTCTTCCACTATCGCTTCGACATCGAGGGCTCCGAGCTCGCAGGACACTCCTTCGGGAATCTCTTCATCACCGCCATGACGCAGGTCACCGGCAGCTTCGAACAGGCGGTGATCGAGTCGTCCGACGTTCTCAATGTCCGCGGGCGCGTGCTGCCCTCGACCGTCGAGAATGTCACGCTCTGCGCGCACATGGCCGACGGCACAGTGCTCAAGGGCGAATCGACGATCGCGCACGAGAAGCCGGCGATCGAGCGCATCTTCCTCGAGCCGAATGCCCCCGAGGCCTATACCCCCGCCCTCGCCGCCCTCCTCAAGGCCGACCTGATCCTCCTGGGGCCGGGCAGTCTCTTCACCAGCGTGTTGCCCAACCTGCTCGTCGATGGCGTGCGTGAGGCGATCCGCTGGTCCAGCGCGCCGACGGTGTATGTCTGCAATGTCGCCACGCAGCATGGCGAAACCGACAACTTCGGCTACGAGGACCACGTCCGCGAGGTCATGGAGTACCTCGGCCCGGACCAGCTCAACTACGCCCTCGTCAACGACAACCCCGCCGCCGCGAGTGCCATCCGGGATGAGTGGGACGTCGAGGCAATCCTCTATGACGGCGCGTCCACCATCGACGACTCGGTCGAGATCATCGCCCGCGACGTCGTCAACGATTCCAACCCCCTGCGGCACGACCCGGAAAAGCTCTCCGCCGTCCTGCTGGACATCGCCCGGCGCGCGGCCGCCGAGCGTGCGGAAGTGCGTGCCACGCGCGGCGCCGGCTCGGTCGTCGAGCACCCCGTCACGGCTGGCGCCGAACGGCAACGGTATTCCGCCTGACGCATGGCGCCAGATGTGTGGCGCCACGACCTGTTACGATTCTCACAATTGACGGTCCGACACTGAGACACACCGAGGGCTGGCTGGGCTGTCATGACAACCCGGCGGCCCCGTGACACATCGTTTTACCGATCATCCGGCGAAGGGAGATGGGCACACCATGGCGTACAAGGTTGGCATCAACGGCTTCGGCCGCATCGGCCGGCAGGTGCTGAAGGCGATTGAAGAAGGTGGATTCGATGACCTTTTCGAGGTCGTCGCGGTCAACGACCTCACCGACAACGAAACGCTGGCTCACCTCTACAAGTACGACTCCAACTACGGCCGCACCGACGGCGCGATCCAGGCGAAGGACGACGGTATCGACATCGACGGTCACTTCGTCAAGGTCTTCGAGGAGAAGGATCCGGCGAAGCTGCCGTGGGACGAGCTCGGCGTCGATGTTGTCGTCGAGTCGACCGGCATCTTCACGAAGCCCGATGCCGCCCGCGCCCACATCGAGGCCGGGGCGAAGAAGGTCGTGATCTCGGCGCCGCTCAGCGGCACCTCGGAGAGCTCGGAAGGTGAGAGCGACGCCACCACCATCGTGCTCGGCGTCAACGAGGAAACCTACGATCCGGCGAAGCACGCCATCATTTCCAATGCGTCCTGCACCACCAACTGCCTGGCGCCGGTGGTCAAGGTGATCAATGACAACTTTGGCGTCCAGCACGGCATGATGACCACCGTCCACTCCTACACCAACGACCAGGTGATCCTCGACGGCCCGCACAAGGATCTCCGTCGCGCACGCGCGGCCGCGCTCAACATCATCCCCACCACCACAGGTGCGGCGAAGGCGCTCTCGCTGGTGATTCCGGAGATGGAGGGCAAGCTCGACGGGTTCGCGCTGCGCGTGCCGACTCCGACGGTCTCGATCATCGACTTCGTCGCGACGACCGAGAAGCCGGTCACGGTCGAAGCCGTCAACCAGGCGTTCAAGGCGGCCAGCGAGAGTGACGAGATGACCGGCATCCTTGGCTACTCGTCCGAGCCACTCGTATCGATGGACTACCGGCAGGATCCGCGATCGTCGATTTTCGATGCAATGTCGACGATGGTCCAGGGAGACAACCTGGTCAAGGCCGTGTCCTGGTACGACAACGAGTGGGGATACTCGTGCCGGGTCGCCGATGTCGTCGCGCTCATTTGTGAGCAGGGGTTCGCCTAGAGACCATCGCGGGCGGCTCCGGCGCGCATCTCGCCTCGCCGGCCTGCACCACACTCGGGAGGAGTGCGATGACCAGAAGATCTGTGCGCTCTGCCGACGTCGCTGGCAAGCATGTGCTCGTGCGCGTCGATTTCAATGTGCCACTCGATGACGGTCGCGTCACTGACGATACGCGCATCCGCGCCGCGCTTCCTACCATTCAGTGGCTGGTGGAGCACGGTGCGCGCGTCATTCTCGCGTCACATCTTGGACGCCCCGGCGGCAAGGTCGACGAGGATCTACGGATGGTCCCGGTCGGCGAGCGCCTCGCGGAGCTGATCGAAAAGCCGGTCAAGGTCATGTCGTCCATCAGCGGGCCTGACGTCGTCGAAGCGGTCGATGCGATGGAGGATGGCGACATCATTCTCCTCGAAAATCTCCGCTTCGATCCTGGCGAAGAGGCGAATGACGACAGCTTCTGCGCAGAGCTCGCCGATCTCGCCGACCTCTACGTCAACGACGCCTTTGGCGCGGCTCACCGCGTGCATGCGTCAACGGTCGGCGTCGCCAACAGTCTTCCCGCCTACATGGGGTTGCTGCTGGAGCACGAGATCGAGACGCTGTCGAACCTGCTCGAGGCACCTGAACACCCCTTCGTCGCCATCATCGGTGGCGCGAAGATTTCCGACAAGATCGACATTCTGGGGCACCTGCTCGACCGGGTCGACACCATACTGGTGGGCGGCGGCATGGCGAACACCTTCCTCAAGGCGCAAGGCAAGGAGGTCGGCACCTCGCTGGTCGAGGACGATCAGCTCGAGACGGCCCGACAGCTCCTCGAGGAGGCGGCGGCCAAGGGCGTCAAGGTCATGCTGCCGGAGGACGTCGTGGTCGCCGAAAATCCGGACGCCGAACGAAGTGAAAATGTCGCGGTCGACGCTGTGCCGCCCGACAAGATGATTCTCGACATCGGCAGCAACACCCGCGGCGCATTCTTCCGCGAGATCCAGGGCGCGAAAACGGTGTTCTGGAACGGACCGCTCGGCGTCGCCGAACGCCCGCCGTTCGCGCTCGGCACGCGCCGGGTTGCCGAGGCCGTCGCGACCAGCGAGGCCTACTCCGTGGTCGGTGGTGGCGACTCGATCGCGGCACTCGAGCAGATCGGCTTGTCGTCGAAGATCGATCACGTCTCGACCGGCGGCGGCGCGTCGCTCGAGTTCCTCGAAGGCAAGACGTTGCCGGGACTTGCGGCAATTCCCGAAGTGGCGAGCGAGGAGTCATGACCCAGGGCAGTACACGCATTCCGATGGTCGTCGGCAACTGGAAGATGCACACGTCGCTGGAGGAGGCCATCAGCCTCGCTGACAGTACCGCGCGGGCCGCCGCCACTCGACCCGACGTCGAGGTCGGCATCCTGCCTCCTGCCATGTGGCTGGTGCCGCTCTCGCGGCATCTCGGCCTCGATTCGGTGGTCCTGCTCGGCGCGCAGGATGTCTCCCCCGCGGAATCGGGGGCGTTCACCGGCGATATTGCCGCCGAAATGGTCGCACCCTACACCCGAATCATCCTCACCGGCCACTCCGAGCGCCGGCACCTGCATGGCGAGCGCGACGAGCTGGTTCGAGCCAAGCTCGACGCCATCTATCGGGTCGGCCGGGTCCCGATCCTGGCCGTGGGCGAGACGGAGCGAGAACGCCAAAGTGGTCGTGCCCGTCAGGTCGTCGCGCGGCAGCTGGGCATCGCCCTGGAAGGGCGCCCGCCGGAGGAGCTGCGGCAGCTCGTGGTGGCCTACGAACCCGTGTGGGCAATCGGCACGGGTGCCGCGGCAACCGCCGGCGATGCCAGCGACATGGCTACAATGATCCGCAACGAGCTGCGGCGGCTCGACGCCGATGCCGCAGAGCGGATTCGCATCCTTTATGGAGGCAGCGTCAACGGTGACAACGCCGCAGAGCTGTTTGCCGGTCCGGATGTCGACGGCGGGCTCATTGGTGGCGCAAGCCTGCGCCCGGACGAATTCGCCGCCATCATCGCCGCCGCTCCTGGCGCGTGAATTGCGACGAAACTGGCACGTCGATGCGTGCCGAACGGACCATATCTGCACTCACGCTGTGGTAGAGTGAGTCCGGTCACAGGCAGGACAGCGATACAGGAGTTCAACCTCAGGTGGACGCAGCACTCAACATCGTCACGATCCTCATTTCGGTTCTGCTGATCGCCATGATCATGATTCAGACCAAGGGCTCGTCGTTCGGCAGTGGCTTTGGCGGCGATGGCGGGTCGATGTACACCACTCGTCGGGGCTTCGAGAAGACGCTCTTCAATGCAACCATCGTCGTCGCCGGCATCTTCCTGCTGCTTGCCATCGTGAGCAGCTTCGTGCTCTCCTGACACCGGTCTGGAGATTGAAATCTGGATGCCGGATACCTAGAATTATCTGTATTCGGCTCACCAGACAGGGAACACGCTTCCGTTCTCGTGAGTCGCGAGACCGGAACCGTTCTACAGCTTGGAGGTGTGCCCATGGGGCCGATCGGAGTTCCTGAACTCAGTATCATTCTCGTTATCATCGTCATCATTTTCGGCGTCGGAAAGCTCCCTGAAATCGGGGGCGCTCTCGGCAAGGGCATTCGGGAATTCAAGACCGAGTCCAGCGCCGACACTGACGACGAAAACAAGATCGAAGAGGGGCAGAGCGAAAAGGCCTCCTCGCTGACCGCGAACTCCAGCGCCACCAGGGCCGAAGAGGTCGCCTCCCGCAGCGAGCGCCGCGAGGTTCGCGCCGACGAGATCTAGACCAGGCAAATGTGATCGAAGCGCCCGGGTACCGAACGACCCGGGCGCTTTGCATACCCATCTCCCTCTCCTCGATTTCGCGGTAGAATCAATGTTGGCTATGGCTTCGCAACCTGTCGTCCCACCACAAGGGCCTCCGCATGACGTTTGACGATCGTCCCATCGAGCATCGCACCCCCCTGTCCCCGTCCAGCGATCGTGCCCCCGACCTCGAGGCCGACACCGGTGGCCCCACCGCCCCGGAGCCCGAGCTCACCACCGAGTCGCAGAAAAAGAAGACCTCCGTTGTCCGAGAGATCGTTGAAACGCTGCTGCTGGCGCTGATCATCTTCGTCGCGGTGCGCGCCGTTGTGCTCAACTTTCGCGTCGACGGCCTGAGCATGACACCGAGTCTCGACAACAACGAAATGGTGCTCGTCAATCGCAACGTCTATTTCAACTTCGACAAGTGGGCGCTGGTCGACTGGCTGCCGGGCGTCGATCACGCCGAAGCCGCCACCGTCTACCCGTTCCACCCACCCGAGCGCGGTGACATCGTCGTCTTCAACGCGCCGGTGGCCAGCGCCAGCAAGCCGTACATCAAGCGCGTCATCGGGCTTCCCGGCGAAACGGTCGAGGCGAGGGATGGGCGCGTCTACATCGACGGCCAGATGATCGATGAGACCTACCTCGAAGGGGAAATGACGTACTGCCGCGGTGGCGAGGACTGCCCTCCCGTCACCGTCCCGGAGGGTCACCTCTTCGTGTTGGGCGACAATCGCGACAACAGCTCCGACTCGCGCGCGTTTGGCGTCATCGACCAGGACAGCATCATCGGGAAGGCGTGGGTCACCTACTGGCCGTTCGACGCCTTCGGATTCGTGCCACACTACGATTATCCCGAGATCACGGAGCGCCCATAATCCGCGCAACGGCTACAACGCCACAGGTCAAGCGGTGTGCCCAGCATGGGCCAGCGTGTGTACAATGACGGTACGGAGCCGGTCGCGCCCAACGGCACTCCCGTACCACGCGCAACGGCGATCGACGCCGCGCTGGCTCCACGCGATGGCACCGAGAGGGATACGCCATGATCGAAACAACTGTCGAAAGCATTCGGGTCAGCCTGGTCACCCAACAGCGCGTCGTCATCCTCAAGGAAAACGGCGGTGACCGGCACCTGCCCATCTGGATTGGCGCATACGAGGCCGAGGCGATCGCGATGGAGCTTCAGGGCGTCACGCCGACTCGTCCGCTGCCCTACGACCTCATGCAAACCATGCTGGGCGAGTTGAACGCCTCCGTCGAGCAGATCGCCATTGCCGAGCTGTCCGACCAGGTCTTCTACGCCCGAATCGTGATCGCCGCCAACGGAAACACCATCGAGATCGACGCGCGCCCGAGCGACGCGATCGCACTCGCGGTACGCACCGGCAGCCGCATTCTCGTCAACGAGTCCGTCATGGATTCGGCTGGGGTCGCGATCGACGAGGACGACGACTCCGCCACGCTGACTGCCGGGTCGGCCTTCGCCGGCGAAGCCAGCCAGGGCGCGCAGGAACCCGAGCACTCCGAAGCCGCGCCGGCTCCATCCGACGAGCAGCTTTCCGTCTTCCGCGATTTCATCAACTCGCTGGATCTTGACGACTTCGGCAAGAAGCAGTCGAATTAGCCGAGACACTGCCGCTTGCGGGATAACACCAGGGAATGTATGGAACCTGACGTCACCATGAAGCGTATCGTTCTCGACCGCATGGAGCGCTGCTCCGTCTGCCATCGCCATTTCAGCACCGACGATGTGCATATCATCAATCGCCAACCTGACATGTGGACGATGCTCGTCGAGTGCACCGATTGCCACTCGCGCAACTTCGTCGCCGCACTCATGAACGACGGCGACCCGGCCGAAGCGCGCCTTGCGCTTCGCCGGTTGAGCGATGAGGTCGCCGAAGAGGCGATCGAGACACCGGCCGTCGACCCAGCCGACACGCTGCCGCCCGGCGACCCCGTCGATGCGGGCGACGTGCTCGACATGCACACCTTCCTCGACGGATTCGACGGCGATTTCAAGCGTCTCTTCGGCAGCTGACCAACGGTCGGCGCGACAGGAT
>CBFGRG010000107.1:0-8451 GCA_965651105.1 uncultured bacterium
CTATGTCGAGAACAACCCGGAATGGGTCTCGAACCTCGAGTTTACGCAGGCGACCGCGCCGGAGCTGGCTTCGCGAATCATCGCCCAGCAGGAGGCCGATCGCACCGACATCTCGATGGTGCTGACCGGGTCCGACGGGCTCTCCTCCGGTATCGAGCAGGACCTCTGGCTCCAGCTCCTTCCGGATCATCAGGATCAGCTGCCGAACCTTGACGAGATTCTCATCAACACCGGCGCGCAGGACCTGGCGCAGGGCTTCGGTGTCAATGTGGTCTTCGGCAACTACGGGCCGACCTTCACCTACAACCCGGAGATGGTCGACACGCCGCCGACGACGACGGATGAGCTGCTGGCATGGGCCAGCGAGAACGACGGCATGCTGATGTACGCCCGTCCGGCGAACTCCGGTCCCGGTCGCTCGTGGCTGCAGGCCCTCCCCTACTTCCTCGGCGATTCCGACCCCAAGGACCCGGACACGTGGGACAACACCTGGAGCTACCTCGAGGAGCTCGGGCAGTACATCGAGTACTACCCGTCGGGCACCAGCCCCACCATGCAGGAGCTCGGCCAGGGCGCCCGCGCGATGGTCGCTTCGACGATGGGGTGGGACATGAACCCGCGCGTCCTCGGCACCGTGCCGATGGACTTCCAGGCGATCACGTTCCCTGACCAGCCGCTGCTGGCCGACTGCCAGTACGTCACCGTGCCGCGTGGGCTCGATGAGGACACCACCAATGTGGTGCTCAACCTGATCTCGTGGATGATGACTCCGGAACAGCAGGCCAAGGCCTACGATGCCGCCTACTTCTACCCCGGCCCGGCCGTGAAGGACGTCCCGCTCGACATGGCGCCCGAGGAGAGCCAGGAGGCGGTCAACTCGGTCCACCGACCCGAGTTCGACGAGCTGATTGAGAGCGCCAGCGTCGAGCTGCCGCTCGAGGCCACGGCGCTGGTGCGCGCGTTCGAGATCTGGGACGAGCGCGTGGGTAGCGGCAAGGTCCAGGAGTAGCCAGTTCAGTTCCCGGCGAGCCTGCTTCGTGCGGGCTCGCCTGTCGTTTTCGCGCCCGGCGGCAATCATGTCGCCGGCGAGGATGAAGCATGACCGTCCGGACGCCGACCACCGACCACCCGACCGGCGGGCTGCCCGGCCAGCCGGAGCCGAGAATTCGCCAATTGCATATTCGTGGCCTCACCAAACGCTTCGGCGACCTCAATGCGCTCGAGGGTTTCGACCTCGACCTTGAAGGCGGCGAGTTCGTCAGCCTGCTTGGTCCATCGGGCTGTGGCAAGACAACCGCGCTCAACTGCATCGCGGGGCTGCTCGACCCGGACGGCGGCGACATCCAGGTTGACGGCGAGAGTGTCATCGGCGTGCCGTCCGAGCGGCGGCGGTTCGGCATGGTTTTTCAGAACTACGCGCTCTTTCCGCACCTCACCGTGGCGAAGAACATCGGGTTCGGGTTGCAGATGCAGCGAGTGCCGAAGGCGCAGATCGCCGAGCGGGTCGATGACATCCTCTCGCTGGTGCAACTCGGTCAGTTTCGCGATCGTTACCCTGCGCAGCTCTCGGGCGGCCAGCAGCAGCGCGTCGCCATCGCGCGGGCTGTCGTCACCGGTCCGCGGATCATGCTGATGGACGAGCCCCTCAGCAACCTCGACGCCAAGCTTCGGCTGGAGATGCGCACCGAAATCCGTCGCCTGCACCAGGCGCTCGGGTTGACGACGATCTACGTCACGCACGACCAGGAGGAGGCGCTGTCGCTTTCCGACCGGGTCGTCCTGATGGAGCGCGGGCGAATCCGGCAGGCGGGGACGCCGCGCGAGGTTTACCTGCACCCCGAGAGCGCCTACGCCGCGAACTTCCTCGGCGCGCGCAACCTGATTCCGGCGAAGGTGGTGGAGCGGACGGAGGACGCCATCACCGTCACCGGTGAGAGCGGCGCGGTGCTCACCGGCCGGCCGAGTGGCGATCTCGCGCCGGGCGACGATGCGATCATCGCGATTCGACCCGAGCACATCGAGGTCGGCGAGGCGGGCTCGGCCAGCGGCCAGAACACGTTGGAAGGCACCATCGTGACCGTCGAATTCCTCGGCTACGGCGCGGAGCTCAGCATCGGAGGAGCGATCTCGCACGATCTCATCGCGCGGACGCCGGACGCATGGTCGACCGGGGATCGGGTTGCCCTCACCTTGCCGCCGGAGCGGCTGTTCGTCTTCCCGGCCGAACGGATGGAGGGCTGACGGATGGCAGGTGGCCTGGCCGACACCGCGCCCGGACGCACGGCGGTGCCCGCTCGCCGGTTTCGCGTGAACTGGCTGGCGGTCGTGCTGCTCGCGCCGGCAATGTTGCTGGTGCTGGTGATGTTCATTTACCCGTTCATCTACGGGCTGCGGCTCTCGTTCGATACCGAGTCGGGCGGGGTGTTCGCCAACTACGAGAACTTCTTCCGCGACGCCCGCGAGCGGCAGACCATCTGGAACACCTTCCGATTGGCCCTGCCGGCGACGGTGATCAACCTCGCGATCGCGATTCCTCTCGCCTATCGCATGCGGCGACGTGTGGCTGGGCACCGTTTCATCACTGGGCTCTTCGTGATCCCGATGACACTGGGCACCGTGCTGATCGCGCAGGGCATGCTGACCTTCTTCGGGCCCGCTGGATGGTTCAACAAGACGCTGCAGATGCTCGGGATCATCGATGATCCGATGCGGCTGATCCACAACCGGACGGCGGTGATCATCTCGCTGATGATCGCCGAGTTCCCGGTTGTGTTCCTGATCCTGCTCGGGTTCGTCTCCGGTATCGATCCGAACCTGGAGCGGGCCGCGAAGATGCTCGGCGCGAACGGCTGGCAACGGTTCTGGAAGATCACCTTCCCGCTGATGATTCCCGGCATCGCGACCGCCTTCGCGCTGTCGTTCGTAGCGACGTTCGCGGTCTTTCCGTCAGCGGTGATGGTCGGCGTGCCGGCCGGCGAGACGCGGGTGATCGCGCTGGCGGCATGGCAGGCCGCCTACGAGCGTTTCGACTACGGCGCGGCGTCGGCGATTGCGATCATCATGGCCGGCATCGAGGTGCTGGTACTCGCAATCGTGCTCGGCGGGCAGGGGTGGTTCTATCGCGGCCCGACATCGGGCGGGAAGGGGTAGATGGGCATGGATACCACCGCGCCGGCCGCATCGCGATTCTCGCGCTTCAGCGGCTCCGGGCTGCTGATGTACGCGTTCATCATCTTCTTCATCACGCTGATCGGCGGCATCTTCTTCAGCGTGCTGGTCAGCTCGTTCGCCACGTCGTGGTTCGGCGGATGGCTGCCGGAGAGCTACACGACCAAGTGGTACACATTCGCCGTGGATGAGTTCAAGCTCTGGCGGCTGCTGCGGGTGACGCTGATCGTCGCGCTCAGTGTCGTCGGCCTCAGCCTGCTGATCGGCGTGCCGGCGGCCTACGCACTGGCGCGGATGCAGTTCCGCGGCAAGGGGCTGGTGCTGCTGTTGCTGCTGCTGCCGATCATGGTGCCGCCGATCACCTACGGCATCCCGCTGGCGACGATGTTGTTCCGTGCCGATATTGCCGGCAACATGTGGGGCGTGATCATCGCCAACCTCGCGCCGGCCTTCCCATTCGTGATCGTGATCATGGTGCCGTTCATCGAGCAGATCGACCCGAACCTCGAGCGAGCGGCTTCGATGCTGGGCGCCTCTCGGTTACAGATCTTCTGGCGCGTGTTGTTGCCGCTGGCGATCCCCGGTGTGCTGGCGGCGGCACTGCTGACGATGGTGCGGACGATGGCGATGTTCGAGCTGACACTGCTGACGGCCGGGGCGACGAGCCAGACGCTTGTTGTCGCGCTCTACTACGCCACCTTCTCGGCCGGTATCCGGCCGGCGCAGTCGATCAACGCGATGGCGGTGGTCTACATGGTCGTCGCGACCGCGCTGCTGCTGCTGGCGCTGCGCTTTATCAACCCGGTCAACATCGTCTCTCGCGTGCGCCAGTAGCGGGCGGGATGACGTCGCGACGGAGCCTGCCTGTATGAACACAGATCGAAAAACCGTTCTTGTCACCGGTGCGACCGGATACATTGCCGGGCAATTGCTGCCGGTGCTCCGCGAGCGCTACGATCTGCGGCTGGTCGATGTGCGTGACACCGATCGCGATGGCAACCCGGTTCAGGGCGTGAAGGTGCTCGATATCCTCGACGCCGACCAGGCCGAGGTCGAGGTGATCTTCGACGGGGTCGACACGGTCGTGCACTGCGGCTACATCCGGCCACGGCCGGACCACGTCTACGAGGATGAGCGTCGGAATGTCGACCTGATGCAGCGGGTGTTCGAGCTATCGATGCAAGCGGGCGTGCGCAGGGTGGTCGCCGCCAGCACCAACCAGGCGGCGAAGTGGTACGAGCAGCCCTACTACGCGGGCCGGCGCGATCGCGTCACGCCGGAGGACTACCCCCGCCCGGACACCTTCTATGGCTGGGCCAAGGCCGCCTACGAATCGCTCGGATTCCTCTACGCCTGCGGCTCGCTCGGTCGCAAGCTGGAGGTGGTGATGATCCGGATCGTCGCCCCGCGCGAGATCGATGCTGCCGAGTTCGCGGATCAGCCGGTCGAGCGGTACCTGCGCGATATTGCCGGGTACGTCAGCGAGCGCGACCTGCAGCAGCTCTTCGTCAAATCGATCGACACCTCGGACATCGACGACGCCTACGGCGTGCCATTTCACATCTTCTATGGGGTCTCCAACAATGCCCGGACGTTCTGGAGCATCACCAACGCTCGCGAGGTGATCGACTATCAGCCCGAGGATGACTCGGAGGTTCGCTTCCGGGATGACATTGCCCGAATGATCGCGCGCAGCTGACGTTTCCCCCTACCCGATCGCGCATTCGCCGCATATGCTGTTGCAACAGCCGGTTGTAACGAAAAGGAGGCGAGCGATGGTCGAAACGAACTGGGCGGGCAACTTTACCTACTCGGCAAGCGCGATTCACGAGCCGGAGACGGTCGATGATCTCCGGCGCATCGTGGCGAGTGCGGCGAAGATTCGGCCGCTCGGGTCTCGGCACTCGTTCAACGCGCTCGCTGACGCCGCCGAGATGGTGTCGCTGGCGAAGATGGACCCGGATATCCGGATCGACCCCGACGCCATGACCGTGACGGCAAGCGGCGGGGTGAAATACGGCCACCTCGCGATCGCGCTGGAGGAGGCAGGGTACGCGCTGCACAACATGGCGTCACTGCCGCACATCTCCGTCGCCGGCGCGGTCGCCACGGGTACTCACGGCTCCGGGGATCGCAGTGGCAACCTTGCGACCGCCGTCGTCGCGGTCGAGCTCGTCACCAGCGACGGCGAGATCGTCCGGCTCGCCGAGGGGGACGCCGAGTTCCCGGGCGCTGTCGTGAACCTCGGTGCGCTGGGGGTCGTGAATCGGATCACGTTGAGGATCGAGCCGACCTACCTCGTTCGCCAGCAGGTGTTCGAGGACCTGCCGTGGGATGTGGCGGTGTCGCACTTCGACGAGATCATGGCGAGTGACGACAGCGTCAGCCTCTTCACCGATTTTGGCGAGACCATCAACGAGGTCTGGCGCAAGCATCGCGTGGTCGATGGCGAGGGCACCGCGCTTCCCGAGGACTTCATGGGCGCGCGGGCAGCCGCGAAGGCGCTGCACCCGGTGTCCCGACTTTCGGCAGACGCCTGCACCGACCAGCTCGGCGTGCCGGGGCCATGGTTCCATCGCCTCCCCCACTTCCGCATGGAGGGGACACCGGCAAGCGGCGACGATGTCCAGGCCGAGTTCATGGTGGCCCGGCCGGACGCGGTGGCCGCGCTCACCGCGATCCGGGAGATCGGGCCGGAGCTCAAGGAGGCGATCTGGATCTCGGAGGTGCGCTCGATGACCGGGGACGACCTCTGGCTCAGCATGGCGTACGGGCAGGACACGATCGGCATTCACTTCTCGTTCTTCTCCGATCCCGAGGCCATCGACCGGATGCTCCCCCGGATCGAGGCGGCGCTGGCGCCGTTCGCGCCGCGGCCGCACTGGGGCAAGATGTTCTGCGCGACGGCGGAGGAGCTGGCGCCACGATACCCGCGTCTGGCGGACTTCCGGGCGCTGGCCGCGCGGCTCGACCCGAGCGGCGCGTTCCGCAACGACTTCCTCGACCGGCACGTGTTCGGCTGATCGGCAGGTTGCGTTGAAGGCGCGCGCCCGCGTACAGTCCGTTTTCAACGGGACCCCTGTTCGACCGGCAACGCACACGTCCGGGCACCCGGGCGTGACCTGTTCGAGGAGCGCGCCATGGACCTTCCGCTCGCATCCGGCTACGTCATCCGCCCGGCGCGTCCCGACGACGCTGATGGCGTTCACGACCTCACCGCGGCGTCCGATCTCCATGACTTTGGTGTCGCCGAGGGGTACTCGGTCGAGGAGCTTCGCGACGAGTGGTCCGGGCTCGAGATGGATCGCGATACGTGGGTGGTCGAGGCTCCCGAGGGCATGGTTGCCGGGTATGCCTGCATCCGGGACAAGCGGCACGTTCGCCTCGATGTCGAGGGGTACGTCCATCCCAGGCATCAGGGGAAAGGCATCGGCACGTCGCTGGTCCGCGCGAGCGAGGCACGCGCCAACGAGCACCTGCCGCTCGCGCCGGACAACGCCGAAGTTGCGCTGCACAACTGGATCAACGGCAAGAATGCCAGCGCCTGCGCGTTGCTGGAGCGGGAGGGCTATCAGCCGGTACGGTACTTCCTGCGGATGGAGCGCGACCTTGACGATGTTGCGCCGCCGGAATGGCCGGAAGGTGTCACGGCTCGGGCGTTCGAGCGGGGAAAAGACGAGCGCCGGTTTTATGAGGCGTCGGAAGAGGCGATGGCCGACCACTGGGGGCATGTTCCGGTCGATTTCGACGACTGGACGAAACGCCGGATGGGCGAGATGTTCGACCCTGCCCTCTGGTTCGTCGCCGAGGAGGGCCATGAGCCGGCGGGCGTGATGCTGGGCAGCCTCAGCGAGGGCATCGGCTGGGTCGATTTGCTCGCGGTGCGGCAGCGGTGGCGGCGGCGCGGGCTCGGCATGGCGTTGCTGCGGCAGGCGATGGTGACGTTTCGCGATCGCGGCGTCGGGCGCATGGCGCTCGGCGTTGACGCCGCCAGCCCAACCGGCGCGACGCGACTTTACGAGCGCGCCGGGATGCATGTGGCCCAGCAGCACGCCACCTACGGCAAGGTGCTGCGTCCCGGGAAGAAGCTCGCGACGGATGTCGATCAGGAGTGAAGCCCGATCGATCCCTCACCACAATGCGACGTTCCGATGTAGGGTAATGGCCAGACGTTGGTCGAAATGTGGACACATGACGGAAAGGTGAGGTGTCGGAAATGGCGGATCGGAAGACTGGTCTCATTGACCGCGGCGAGCTCGCGACCGATCAGTTCGACTGGGGGCTGATCAAGTGGCTGGTCACGCCGGGGCAGCCGGAAGCGGCAAACCTGACGTTGGGCGAGGTCGTGCTGCTCCCGGGGCAGGGGCATGATCGCCACAACCACCCAGACGCCGAGGAGGTGCTTTACGTCCTCTCCGGCACGGGAGAGCAGATGGTCGACGACGGTGAGCCATACCCCGTGCGCGCGGGCGACGCGATCTATGTGCCCCAGGGTGTCTTTCACTCGACGCGCAACACGGGCTGGGAGACGATGCGGTTGCTGGCGATCTACAACCCGGGTGGGTCGGAAGCCGGGCTGCGTGAGCTGCCGGATTACCGCCAGGTTCCCGCCGGAGAGGCACCGAAGCTCGGATAGTTCAGCAACCCCATGACGGTGACGTCGGCAGGCGCAGCCCAGGCTCCGGTGAGCTTGAGGGAACACCTGTGCTGAGCAGAGGAGCCGAAGGTTCCGACCGATGATTGCCGACATCCGCGGGAGGAGAGGCAGATGCTCGATCTTGACCTGATGCTGAAGTGCAACGAGCTCTGCGTCGTCGGGATGAACCGGCTTCGGGATACGGCCGGGCAGGCGGGTCTCTTCGTTCGCGACACGCGCTTCCTCAGCGAATTCTCGATCCGGCTGAGCGAGACAAATCTGCAACTCCTCGATCTCCAGTCGCCCGCACCTGACCGGGCGATCATCACGCGCACCAACCCGCGGCTGGGAGCGCCTGACGACGGACCGGAGCCGGAGACCGTCCTGCTCCGCGTCGAGGTCTCACTCGACACGGCCCTCACGGTGGCGCTGACCGTTCGCAATTACGGCAGAGATGCGATCGAGGAGCGCCTCGAGGTCGATCTCGCCGCCGATTTTCGGGACATGTTCGACGTGCGTGGCTGGACGCCCAACGCGCGCGCCGAGCCGATTCCCGCCGAGGTCAGTGCCAGTCGCGTCGTGCTTGGCGCACGCGGCGCCGATGGTCAGGTCGTGAGCACCGAGGTCACCTCCGCGCCCGGGGCCGG
>CBFGRG010000108.1:0-8402 GCA_965651105.1 uncultured bacterium
CGATGTCGAGGAATCCCCGCGCGAAGCGCTCGGCACCGCAGGTGCCGCGTCGACGGCTGTCTCGGATAGCGAGACGTGGTTGCCATTGCACTGCGCTGGGGAGGGCTCCTCGACAAGCTCGGAGTGACGTTGAATGGGGGCAGGTCTTCTGAACAAGCCATCGTCTGTCCAGAAGCGAAAGCCGCTTCCTCGCGTGTTTCGCCTAACCTGCCATCCGGAAACAGCCTGGTGACACCAGCATGACGGCCTTCATCATCCGACGCATGCTCTTCCTGATCCCGCTGCTGCTGGGGTTGAGCATCGTCATGTTCACGATCATCCGCCTCGCGCCGGGGGACCCCGCGCTGGCGATGATGAGCCCGACTGCCGCCAGCAACCCCGAGTACCTGGAGCAAACCCGCAGGAACCTCGGGCTGGACAGGCCCCTGCCGGTGCAATACCTGACCTGGCTCGGCAACATGCTGAAGGGCGACTTCGGCACCGCCTACACCTTCAACAACAAGCCGGTGCTCGACCTGATCGGCGAGCGCCTCTGGGGCACCGTCCAGCTCCAGGGCATCTCGCTGTTCCTCGGCATCATGCTCGCGCTGCCAGTCGGCATCCTTTCCGCCACGCGGCAGTACTCGGCGATCGACAACTCGGTCACGATCGGCTCGTTCATCGGCCTGGCGATCCCGAATTTCTGGCTGGCGCTGCTGCTGCAACTGTGGCTCGGCGTCCAGCTCGGCTGGCTCGACGTGCTCAGCACTGGCCAGGCGAACGCGCCATGGGACGAGCGCTGGAAATACTTCGTGATGCCGGTAATCGTGCTGACGCTGCCCAATATCGCCTACTTCGCGCGGTTCATGCGCTCGTCGATGCTGGAAGTGATCCGGCAGGACTACATGACCACCGCGCGATCGAAGGGCCTCGGCTCGCGGGCGGTGCTCTACCAGCACGGGCTGCGCAACGCGCTCATCCCGATGGTGACGGTGATCGGCCTGCAGCTGCCGCGCATTCTCGGCGGCGCGGTGATCATCGAGCAGATCTTCGCCTGGCCCGGGCTCGGCCTGCTCGCCTACGACGCGATCGGCCGGCGCGACTACCCGGTCATCCTCGCGCTGACGATGCTCACCGGCGCCGCCGTGATGATCGTCAACGTCCTGACCGATGTCGTCTACGCGATCGTCGACCCGCGCGTCTCCGTCGCGGGCCCGTCGTCCGCCTGACTCTCGCGGAGGGATCGACCCCATGGCGGACCAGACCATCACCAGCAGGCACTCGCTCCGCGGCGAGCGCGATCTCACCATCCTGCCAGCGCAAAAGCGCTTCCCCATCGCCCGGCGGTTCATGCAGAACCGGCTGGCAGTGGCAGGACTGATCGTGATCATCCTGTTTGTCATCGCGGCGGTGTTCGAGCCACTCCTCGCCCGATACCCCTACGACGAGCTGCTGCCGGGCATGCGCAACACCCCGCCATCGGCGGATCACTGGCTCGGCACCGACCGGGCCGGGCGCGACGTCTATTCGCGCCTGATCAAGGGCGGTCAGGTCTCAATGGCGGCCGGGTTCGCGGCGGTGGCCATCGTGATGACGATCGGAGTCGCGCTGGGGGCGCTGGCCGGGTACTTCGGGGGCATCGTCGACGCGGTGATCATGCGCTTCACCGACATCCTGCTGTCGATCCCGCTCATTTTGCTGCTGATCACGGCGGCGTCGCTGTTCCGGCCGAGCCTGAGAACCACGATTCTCGTGATTGGCGTGTCGTCGTGGCCGGGCGCGGCGCGACTGATCCGCGGGCAATTCCTGCACATCCGGGGACAGGAATTCGTCACCGCCGCCCGCGCGATCGGCGCCTCGCCGATCCAGATCATGATGCGCCACGTGTTTCCGAACACCCTGGCGATCATCATCGTCGAGGCAACGCTGTGGCTCTCCTACGCGATCCTGCTGGAGGCGAGCCTGAGCTATCTCGGTCTCGGTGTCCAGATCCCGACGCCCTCGTGGGGCAACATGCTGCAGGACGGCCAGCGCGAGCTGCTGTTCGGCGCATGGTGGCTGACGGCGTTTCCGGGCCTGGCGATCTTCCTGACGGTGCTGGCGTTCAACCTGATGGGTGACGGCCTCCGCGACGCGCTCGACCCGCGCCACCGCGGCCGGTAGGCACCGGTTGCCACGCGCCGCTGCATCACCCGGAGGGAGGACTCGTCGTCACTCCTCCTCGTCGACGGCGCGATAATCGGCCGGGTCGGCCAGTCCTTCGCGAAGGGCAAAGCTTGCCGCCGCCGTGCGCCGGTTCACGCCCAGTTTCGAGAGAATATTCGACACGTGCGTCATTGCCGTGCGCGGAGCGATCGACAGCTCTTCGGCGATCTCCTTGTCAGCCGCGCCGCGCACCAGCCACTCCAGCACCTGACGCTCGCGCTTCGTCAGTCCCAGCGCCTTCGCCCGCTGCGCGGCCTGCGCCGGACTGAAGCTGCCGGGCGCGACCGTTTCGTCAACCACACCGGTCTCGGCGCGTTCCCGGATCGCGCGTGTCAGGCGCAGCGCCTCCTGGGCGGCATGGTTGAGCCACTGACGCTGCCCACTGGTGTACTCCAGCTGATAGGCTGCCTCGCCCATGCGCCGCTTGAGCGCCGCCACGACCCGCGCGTTGTCGCGCTGCGCGCGGGGCGAAAGCAATGTCTTCTGTTCGGCGCGAACCGATTCTGTGGTCCCCAGCAGCCGGGCCGCTTCGACATCGAACCCGTGCTGCTCGGCGGCGCTGGCGATGATATCGATGACGCTGATCACCATCCGGCGCGACCCCATCCGATGGAACGCCTCCAGCGCCCGGCTGAGGCGCTCCATCGCGATCACGGTGTTGCCGGTTTCCAGATGCAACCGTCCCAGCCCCATCATCAGCAGTGCGAGGCTGTAGACATCGTCGATCTGGATCTGGTACTCAAGCCCCTCGTCGAACCACATCTGGGCCCGGCCGTGCTGGCCCCGCAAGTGGGCGACAAAGCCGAGGGAATAGCAGCTGAGCGCCATGCCGCGCAGGTTGCCGATCTCGCGCCGGATGCCGAGCGCCTCGGTGTAGTACTGCTCGGCGGCGTCGTAGTCCTCCGCCTCCACGGCGAGATCGCCGAGGTTGGACAACGTGTTCGGCAGCGCCTGGCGGTCGCCCCCGTCGCGGCGCAGCACGAGACTCTCGTCGAGGCTGTGGCGCGCCCGCGCGACGTCGCCCTGGAACATGTAGACGAGCCCCAGGTTGTTCAGCGCGGTGGCGATACCATCGCGGAAGCCGATTGACCGGTAGATCTCCAGGCTCTCTTCGTAGGCCACGATGGCCGCCTGGTGGTCGCCCAGCTCGAGCTTGAGATTGCCGAGATTGTTGATCGCCTCGGCCTCCAGCATGGCCGGCAGCTCGACCACCGACCGCGCCTCCAGCGCCTGCTCGAGCCAGCGCACCCCCTCGGCCACCTGCCCTCGGCTGAGCCAGTAGCGCCAGACCGACGATGCCAGGCGCACGCCCACCTCCCCGAACTCGCCGGGGTAATCGAGCGCCAGCTGCAACGCCTGACGCAGATTGCCGAGCTCGAGATCGAGCCGGCCCAGCCAGAGGCGCTGCTGTGGACCGACCAGTTGCTCCTCGACATCGGCGATGTACTCGCTCAGGTATCGCATCGCCCGCATGCGCAGCAGCAACGAGCGCTGGGCAAGCGCGAGCTGGTGGCGGCCGAACTCCTGGATCGTGAGCATCATCCGGAAGCGAACATCGTCCTCGAGCCCGGTGACAACCTGCAGCAGGCTCTTGTCGACCAGCGACTCCAGCAGCGACAGGATGTCCCCGAGGTGGGGTTCCGTCGTTTCCGGGTGCTCCCCGTGCCGGTGGAGAAAGGCCAGCTCGGCCTCGGTCACCGGCGGGCCGATCACCGCCTCGGCGGCCTCCAGCGAGAAGGTGTGGCTGAACATCGACACGCGACGAAAGACAGTCTTCTCATTCTCCGCGAGCAGGTCGTAGCTCCAGGCGATGGCGTTCTGCATCGTCTGGAGGCGATCGGGCAGGTCACGCGGCCCTCCGGTGAGCAGCCCCATACGATGATCGAGGCGGCGCAGCAGCGCGGCGGGCGAAAACAGCTTGGTGCGGGCGGCGGCGAGCTCGATCGCCAGCGGAAGGCCGTCGAGCAGCACCGTGATCTGCCCGATCACGTCCAGCATCTCGGGGGTTGGGTCGAATGCGCGATGGGCGGCCTGCGCGCGCTCGATGAACAGCCGAACCGCCGGATAATCCGCCGGCGACCCGCCGTCGCCGGACTCATCATCCTGTGGGGGTGTCGCGAGCGAATTGACCGCGTATTCGTACTCGCCGAGAAGATGCAACGGCATTCGGCTGG
This sequence comes from uncultured bacterium, assembly GCA_965651105.1. Lineage (GTDB taxonomy): Bacteria > Chloroflexota > Chloroflexia > Thermomicrobiales > UBA6265 > JACCVC01. The sequence goes on from CBFGRG010000108.1 coordinate 4,359, forward strand.
TGACGAGGATGGTCAGCGCAGAGCTGTGGCTCATCAACGTCGACAACACCGTCGCGGCGTCTGCCACCTGCTCGAAGTTGTCGAGCAGCATCAGCACCCGCTTATCGCCAATGGTGCGCATCAGGCGGCTGAGGACCGAGTCGTTGCCACCCTCGGTGATGCCGAAGGCCCGCGCGATGGCGGGCAGCACCAAATCGGGGTCGGTGAGCGCGGACAAATCCACGGGCACCACCCCATCCGGAAAGCTGCTTTTCACATTCTCGGCCACGTGAAAAGCCAGCCGGGTTTTGCCGACCCCCCCAGGCCCGGTGAGCGTGACCAAACGGACGTCCTCGCGCTGCAACAAAGCCGCGATCGCGTCCGCATCTCGCTCCCGGCCGACCAGGCTGGTCATGAGCTGCTGTGGCGTCAGCCGATACATTCACTTTTTCCGACCATCAGATGACGCCTCAGCCACCGCCACCTGACTCGACGGACAAATGTCCCTCCGAAAAATCCCACATCCGATGCCTGAGAACGCGAAGCCCCTCCAGCCTCGCGCCCACCAGTGGTGCGCATCAAACGTACAGACATTCTACCCGGCAAGCACAAGTCACTGATAATGGCCCAAAGGTCATGGGTACCATCCCGCGAGGACGCCTGGCAAATCGGAACGAAGCCGGAGCGCCACACGGGATATAGTGGAGACAACCGGAACGCTTTCGCACCGCGAGGTCGCTCATGTCCGGAATGTTGCTGCTGACCATCCTGCTCGTCGTTGTCGTCCTGCTCGTGTGGCTGGTGCCCTCCCCGCCCGCGGATCCACCGAGCCAGCGATCGCTGCGCGCCATCATCCGCCGGCGCCTTTTCGGCGAACGTTATGACTACCGCCCCCGCCCGCGGGAATACCTCACCGGCAACCTGCCCGCATCATGGCCGATCCGCGCCGTGCTGGTGAGCGCCAACGACGAGATGATCGCGATGGCCGATACGCTGACCGCGGCGCGCGACGTCGGTGTCCCGGAAGAGATCATCCGCTCATACGAGAAGAACATGAAGCACGCGGGCACCCTGCTGAACCGCAACAGCGACCGCATCATCCACGCGCGTCGCGGCGGCCCCGTCTCGCCCCAGCTTGCCGACGCGCTCGCGCGCAAGCAGCACAGCCTGCAGCATCTCCTCGACGCGCTCGAACAGGCGCGAGGCAGCCTCGCCGCGCTGATCGTGACCGGGCTGGACGACCAGCGCGAGCTCGATCGCGTCGCCCGCAGCCTGCAGGCATGGTCCGAAGCGCTCGGCGACGTTTCGGCAGAGCCGGTGAACGACCCGCTCGCCATCGCGCAGGACGCCTGAGGCAGAATTCGGCGTCGCGCCACACCTGCGAACCGGCTGGCACAAGGTCGGCGCGCCGATCGGGACCCCATCCACCCTCGCCCCAACCTCACGGGAGGTCGTCGCATGCACCGCCTGACCCGTCGTTCGCTGCTTGGCGCCACCCTCGCGCCGTTGCTCGGCAGTGCCGTTCCTCGCGCCACGATCGCACGTCAGTCCACACCGGCCTCGGGCACCTGGCCGATGCCGGGCTGGGAAACTGCCGCTCCCGCCGACCTCGGCTTCGATCCCGCCCTTCCCGAGCTCCTCACCAATGCCGCGCAGGCGGCGCCGAGCGTGACCGGCGTGGTCGTCACGCGCCACGGCGCCATCGCGGCCGAGTATTGGTCGGATGGGTGGGGCCCGGACGATGCGATCGACATTCGCTCATGCACCAAGAGCGTTGTCGGCGCGCTTGTCGGCCGCGCCCGGCACGACGGTCTCCTGCCGGATCTCTCGACCACGATTGGCGATCTCATTCCGGAGCGGATCCCGCCCGGCGCCGATCCCGCAGTCGCGGAGATCACGCTCTGGAGCCTGCTGACGATGACGTCCGGGCTGCAGTGGGACTGGCAAACCGACTACCAGCGAATCGAAGCGGCCGAAGACCCGGTCGCCTACGTGCTCGGCCAGCCGATCGTCGCACCGCAGGGCACGTTCTACGCCTACAACAGCGGCGGCTCGCACATCATCGGCCTGATGGTCGCCGCGGCGGCCGGCATGCCGCTGGAAGACTATGCGCGCGAAGCCCTGTTCGATCCGCTGGGCATTGCCCCCGCCACCTGGCGGCGCTATCCACAAGGCGAGGTGATCGGTGGGTATGGCCTGCAGATCACGCCACAGGAGATGGCGCGGCTCGGGTATCTCTACCTGCGCGGCGGCGATTGGAACGGCGAACGGTTGATCGCCACGGATTACATCGCGCAAAGCACGACCGTCCAGGCATCGGGCGATCCCACCGGCGGCACCCCCTACGGTTACCAGTGGTGGATCACCGACGCTACCAGCCACCAGGCCTTCTACGCGCTCGGCTATGGCGGCCAGTACATCTACGCGGTGCCCGCGCTCGACCTCGTCGTCGCGGTGGCGGTTGGGGATATCGCCGTACCGCTCTACGCGCCACGCCCGATCATCGAATCAACAATCGTGCCCCTGGCCTATTGACATGCGAAGCGGAGAGATACCACGTCACCGGTGCAACGATCCCGCATGACGTAAAGACAAAATCCGGGGATTCGAGTATGGTTGTGCCACAAACCGCCCGCTGGGCAAAGTGAAGAGTCGCACGCCATCAGGAGGATCCGCTATGGTTCGTCGTTCTTCCGCTCGCCAACCACGAACGCCGGGGATGTCCCGCCGCGCGCTGATGCAAGGCTCGGGCGGTCTCGCCCTGGGCACCTTCCTCGCCACGCGGGCCACTGGCACCGGCGCCGCGACGCTGGTCCAGTCCACCCCGACGGTTGATATCTCGGGGACGTCGCTGAGCATTCTCCAGTGGCAGCACTTCGTGCCCTCGTTCGACGAATGGTTCCCGACTTTCCTGCAGGAGTGGGGTGACGCCAACGGCGTCGAAGTCAGCGTCGACATGATCAACACGGCGGATATTCCGGCGACGTTCGCGGCCGAGATCGGCGCTGGTCAGGGGCATGACATCGTCGAGCACATCGCCTCGATGCCGCAGTACGAGGAGGCAGTGCTCGACCTGACCGACCTGGTCGAGGAAGCGACGAATCGCTTCGGCCCGCAACTCGAGATGGCCAAGCGCAACTCGTGGAACCCGAACACGGACAAGTACTACGGGTTCTGCCACGGCTACGCGCCCGACCCCGCCAACTATCGCAAGAGCCTGTGGGAAACCGTGGGCATGGAGGATGGCCCCTCGACCTTCGATGAGCTGCTCGAGGGCGGCACCCAAATCTGGAACGAGCAGGGCGTCCAGATGGGCATCGGCATGTCGCAGGAGATCGACTCCAACATGGCCGCCCAGGCCATGTTGTGGGCGTTCGGCGCCGCCGTTCAGGACGAAAACGAGAACATCATCATCAACAGCCCCGAAGCGATCGAGGCTGTGACATACATGAAGACGCTCTTCGAATCCTGCATGACGCCGGAAGTGTTCGGCTGGAACGCGGCCAGCAACAATCAACTGCTTGTCGCCGGCCAGGCATCGTACATCCTCAACTCCATCTCGGCCTACCGCACCGCGCAGGAGCAGCAGCCGGAAACCGCGGCCGACATCTTCGTCGGCGCGCCGCTGGAGGGCCCGGGCGGCCCCGAGCGGGCGCTGGCGCACGGCCACGCCGTCTTCACCGCGATGATCCCGACCTACTCCGAGAACCAGGACACCGCCAAGGAGTTCCTGCTCCACCTGACCGCCAACTACGAGGCGGCTGTGGACAACAGCAAGTTCTACAACTTCCCGTCCTTCCCGGACACGGTGCCGGGCCTGACGGACGATGGCGGCCCGCTCGACAACGATCCGTTCGGATCCGAGCCGCCTGACAAGCTCGGCGTCCTGAAGACCGCCAACGACTGGACGGTCAACCTCGGCTGGCCCGGACCGGCCAACGCCATGATCGGCGAGGCGTTCAACACGTTCGTCCTCTCCGACATGATGGCGCAGGCCGCTCGCGGCGACCTGACGCCGGAAGAGGCAGTGGCCGAAGCCGAAGCGAAGCTGGAAGAGAGCGCCCA
>CBFGRG010000109.1:0-8397 GCA_965651105.1 uncultured bacterium
GTGGTCGCCGAAATTCTCCTTAAGCGCCGGCATCGAAGGGTTGTCCTCCGGCACGTTTCGCTCGTCGTCTTCACTCGATGACGTGTTATGCCGCTGAGCCCTGGCGCTCCCTGAAATCCGTGTAGTCGATCTCGGGGAACGGATTGTCCTGCGCCTCGAGCTCCGCGAGTCGCTTCGCCTGCGCCGGCGACACCTCGTCCGACTCCGCGATATCAGCCATCTCCTCGAACCGGCCGACGTGGTCGCGGAACCGCTTGGTGGCGTACTCCTTCGCCTGTCCCGTCGTCACCAGGAACGGCCAGTCGCTGCTCTGCAGCAACAACAGCTCGCGCGCGGCCTGATCCAGCGCCTGCTTTCGAGCCCCATCCGCCTCGGGATACGCGGCCACGAGCGCCTCCATGCGCAATTCCATGTCGCGGATGATCGGCCACATCCACTCGGTTTCCGGGTTCATCCAGGTGAAGTCGTTGCCGCCCGCGCCCCAGCTCGACTCCGGCAACTCCGCCACGAGGTCGGGCTGATACTTCTCCACCATCTCGGTGGCCGAAAGCAGCTCGACGCTGTCGTTCTGCGCCAGCCGACGAACCACGCCCTTCAGCCAGTCCACGCCTTCGAACCACCAGTGGCCAAACAGCTCGGTGTCGTAGTTCGATGCGATCACACCCGGCGCGCCGGTTTCTTCGCGGTATTCCCGCAACTGCTCCGCGACGAGGCCAGCGAAATGATCGGCGTGCGACTCGACCCGCTCCCGCGCCGTCGCGGGATCGTAGAGCGGCTTGTCGCCGAGGTCGGTGCCCGGACCACCAATCGCCCAGTACTGCATGCCCGAGACGCCATCCTTGCGATGGAACTCGCGGTAGGCGGCATCGCCGGGATAGCCGAACTGGCCCGACCAAACCTGCTGGCCCGTGCGGTTGTTGCGCGCCAGCACGGCCACCTTTCCGGCGGCGTTACCAACCCAGTAGGGCTTGAAGGTCGTGCCCGGAGTTTCCTGGAGCTCGCCGGTCTCGATTTCCTTGAAGCGCCGATGCACCTCGCCGTACGGACCGATCGCCTCGCCGGCGGCCTTGCCCACCGGCTTGCCGCCCTCGACGGTGTGCGTCTCGCTGAAGAACACCTTGATGCCCTGGTTCGCGAGGTACTCCTCAATTGCTGGCCGGGCGATCCCTTCCGGCGTCGCCTCAGCAGGGCGGGCGGGTCGGTAGGCACACTCCGGCAGCCAAATCGCGGTCGGCTGGCGCCCGAACATCCGCTTGTAGGAGCGAATGCCGGTGCGAAGCTGGCCGACGATCGACGAGTCCCGACTCAGCAGCGGCAGGTAACCGTGAGTCGCGGCGCTGGTTGAGATTTCGATGTAGCCGTCATCCTGCAGCTTTTTGAACGCGCCGATGATATCGCGACCGTATCGGCCCCGAAATGCCGAGAGCGTGGCATCGTACCAGTCACGATAAAACGCGGCGAGCTCCTTCAGCTTCTCGTCACCGCTTGCGGCGAAGCGATCGATGTCGGCGGTTGCCCACACGGAGCGCTCGTGAGCGTAGGTTTCGAAATGATCCTTGATGAGTGGATCATCGAGCTGCTCGGCGAGGATCGGCGTGATGCTGACAGTGAGGCGATAGGCAACGCCCTCGTTCTTGAGATCGTAGAGGGCGTTCAACAGCGGCAGGTAGGTTTCCGAGATGGCCTCGTGCACCCACTCCTCACCGTGTGGCCACATGCCCGACTGGCGGGCGTATGGGAGGTGGCTGTGGAGGACGAACGTGAAGGCTCCGTTTGTCAATGCGGGGCTCCTTTCCGGCCGCGCCCCGTGCGGTTGGGTCGCGGGAATCAGGCGAAGGGATCGGTGGCGGGATGCTGTGTGTCGGGCAGCGTGTAGTCCCACGGATTGGGGGCCTGCCGGTCCACAGCTTCTCCTCGTCCGTACATCTCGGTCATGTGGCGCAGGCCGTCGGCGAGCCCGCCGTCCATGTGGTCCCAGCGCATTCGCCACGACCAGTTGCCGTGCGGCTGCCCGGGCACGTTCATGCGAGCCTCATCGCCGAGGCGCAACACGTCCTGCATCGGTACGATGGCCGTATTGGCAACAGACGCCAGGGCCAGCCTGATGAGATCCCACGCAATATCCGCGCCGCTCCGTCCGAGATACGACTGAATAGCCTCCCGCTCGTGATCGCCGCGGGACGCAAACCACCCCACCGTTGTCTGGTTGTCGTGCGTCGCGCTGTACACGACCGCATGGCGATCGTAGTTGTGCGGGAGATACACGTTAGTCGGATCGTTCTCGAACGCGAACTGCAATACCTTCATGCCGGGGAAGCCGAGCGTTTCCCGCAGCGAGACCACGTCGGGGGTAATGACGCCGAGATCCTCGACGATCACCGGGACATCGCCCAGCTCGCGCCGAATCGCCGCGAATACTTCCGGGCCAGGCGAGCGAAGCCAGTGACCACTCTCGGCGGTGTCGGCCCCGGCCGGTACAACCCACGCAGCGGCAAATCCGCGAAAGTGGTCGATGCGGATGACATCGACGGTGTCGAGCATCACGCGGATGCGATCGACCCACCATCGGTAGTCGTTCTCTCGCATCGCCTTCCAGTCATAGATCGGATTTCCCCAGATCTGACCGGTCGCCGAGAACGGGTCGGGCGGCACGCCGGCCACCTCGAGCACGCGCCCCTGATCGTCGAGCGCGAACTCCTCCCGGTTGGTCCAGACGTCCGCGCTATCACCGGCCACGAAGATGGGAATGTCTCCGACGATGCGAATGCCGCGGGCGTTGGCGTACTGCTTCAGCTCGCCCCACTGCCGCCGGAACTGGAACTGCACGAACTGGTGGAAACGAATCTCCGCGGCGAGCTCCTGGCGGGCCCGATCGAGCGCCTCCGGCTGCCGCAAGCGAACATCCTCCGGCCAGTCGGTCCACGCCGCACCGCCGTGCCGGTCCTTCAGGGACATGAACAGCGCGTAATCGTCCAGCCAGCGCCGCTCGCGCTCGCAGAACGCCGCGAACGGCTGGCGAAACTGGGTGCCGGCACCTCGCCGAAAGCGATCGTAGGCGCGCCGGAGCATCTGCCATCGCCACGGCGCGACTCGCTCGAAATCGACGTGATCGTCAGGAAAACCGGGTTGATCTTCCCAATCCTGCGGCTCCAGCAGCCCGTCGCCGCCAAGCCATGACAGTGAAACGAGCAATGGGTTGCCCGCGAATGCCGATGGAGACGAATAGGGCGAGTCGCCGAAGCCCGTCGGGCCAAGCGGCATCACCTGCCAGAGGCGTTGACCCGCGCGATCGAGCCAATCGACAAAACGGAACGCCGCATCGCCGATATCACCGATGCCATGAGGACCTGGCAAGGACGTCGGGTGCAGCAGGATTCCGCTCTCGCGAGGAAACTGGTCGGACATGGGTCGACCTCCATTGGCCAGGTTGGGTTCCGGGAGCTAGTTGGCCGGCTCGAGGAACTCGGTCGCCAGCCATCCTTCTTCGCCATCCACGTTGACCGCGACCCAGACGATGTCTTCTCCCTCGCGCTCGACCGGGTTGCTGAGCACCTCGACCGTCACCCCGGCGTCGATCACTTCGCCGATGACAGGGCAGTCGGTACCAGGGCCGGAACGGAAGTTGACGGCGTCGATCGTGACCTGTTGCGGATCCGAGCCCAGGAATTCAGGAAGCTCGGCCACCTCGCAGCTGTCGACAGTGACACTGCCTGCAACCGGCGTACCACCCGCCACTGGTGTCCCGGCGGGCGAGGCACCATCAGCCATCGGGCCGCCCGTGCCGTCACCCATCAGGATGCTGGCAGTCGCGACGATCGGCGTCGCTGGCGCATTTGGTGGGTCGGGCGCGACTGGCGTCGCCTCGGATGGGCTTGGCGTGGGGATGATCACCGGCGGCGCGGATACCACGATCGCCGGCGTCGGGGTCGCGGCACCCGGCGACGCGGCCACCTCGGTCCCCTGACTTTCCCCTTCGGTTGGCGACGATTCCGTCAGCACAACCGGGGTCGGCGATTCCTCAACCGTGGCGGCCGTTGACTCAACGGCACTTGTGGCGGTGCCGTCTTCATCGTCATCGCCGCCTCCACACCCGGCCAGGGCGAGCGCCACGAGCGCGGTCGCGAGGAACCCCCGGACGACTCGGGTCAGTGTTCGTGGCATTCCGTGGTCCATCCCTCTCTCCCCGTTCGCCAGCCCACCCCTCACGGTCGGGTCAGTTCCGGTACTATCCTACGATTCTTCGAGGCTGTCGCGCAGGATGTCCATATGCTCCAGAGCAAGCCCGGTGCCAATGGCGACGCAGGAGATCGGATCGTCAGCCACATAGCACGGCACGCCCGTCACCTCGGTCAGCAGCTCGGGCAGGTTTCTCAGCATTGCGCCACCCCCCGTCAGAATCATGCCCTTGTCGATGATGTCGGACGACAGTTCAGGCGGCGTCTCCTCCAGCACCGCTCGAACCGCGCCGATGATCGCCTCCAGCGGCTCGGTGATCGCGTCTGACACCTCGTTGGCGCTGATCTGGATCGTGCGCGGCAATCCTGCGACCTCGTCGCGGCCGCGCACTTCCATCGTCATGTCCTCTTCGAGCGGCATCGCCGTCCCGATCGCGATCTTCACTTCTTCCGCCGTGCGCTCCCCAATCCTGAGATTGTACTTGCGCCGAACGTAGTGTGCGATCGCCTCGTCGAACTTGTTGCCACCGACCCGCAACGATCGCGCCACGACGATTCCGTTGAGCGAGATCACCGCAACCTCGGTGGTGCCACCACCGATATCGATCACCATGTTGCCGCTCGGATCGGCGACCGGGATCTTCGCGCCGATCGCCGCGGCAAGCGGCTCGCTGATGAGGTATGCGCGACGGGAGCCCGCATTGAGCGCGGCGTCGCGGACGGCCCGCCGCTCAACGCCGGTCACACCGGCAGGCACGCAGATCATCACCTCGGGCCGGACGAACGAAAACCGCCCGCACGCCTTGCTGATGAAATACTCCAACATCTTCTGAGTGACCACGTAATCGGCGATGACGCCCTCGCGCATCGGCCGGACGACCTCGATCGTCTCGCGCGGCTCGCGACCAAGCATGTCGCGCGCCTCGAGCCCGACCGCCTTCACCTTGCCGTCCTTCGCGGAGATCGCCACCACCGACGGCTCGTTGATCACAACCCCCCGGCCCCGCAGGTACACAAGCACATTGGCGGTGCCGAGATCGATTCCTATCTGTTTGGACACAAAAAATCCTCCCGATCGACGATCGGTGGCTCAAGGAGTTCGCCGTCCCGCGCAGATCACCGCGCGCACGACGCCTGTTCGCTGGGTGAAGGATAGCATCCAGTCGGCGCGCGGCACTGTGCGGTCATGCGCTCCCGTGTCGGGCCACGGCGAGCCGGCCCGCTTCAACCAGTTGCAGATAGGCCGCTTCGGTTTCCTCACCCACCACACAGCGCAGCACGGCATGATCGAGCGCGTCGAGAAATGGCAGCAGCCCCTCGGCGGCCTCCTCGGGAGATTGCGCCGCGACGGCGGTCTCGAACGCGCCCACGCCCATTTCGGCGAAGTGCTTTGAATAGGACGGGAACCCCTGGTACTTGTCGGCCTCGTGATGCAACCGCTCGATCGCGTCGTCACCGATCGCGACCCGGATGAACGCTGCCGTCATGAACGGTTGCTCGTTTCCTGCCGCCGCGCGAACCGACCGCATCTCGTCCCGGCGAGCACGCGCCGCATCGGGCGTCAACCAGTTCAGCAACACGCCGTCGGCATGTTCGGCCGCGAGCCGGCGCATGTTGGTCCGCAGCGCGCCGATGATGACGGGACGGCCGGTGAGCTGGCGAATCTCGGTGATCGCTTCGCGCATCCGCGCCAGCGGGCGATCGATGCCACCGCTGCCGATACCCGACCAGAACCGCTCGCCCAGCAACCCGGCCCGATCGATGCGCTCCGGCCACTCGGCCGGCGGCACGCGCTCGATCGGCACGACACCATTCGCCAGGTTGATTGCTCGCGTCATCCCGGCTGCCGCGGCAAGCACGTCGAACGAGGATCCGCCCGGGATGTCATTCGACCAGAAAAACGTGCAACCCGCCTCTTCCACCGATGGCGCGATGCGTTGCACCAGATCCAGGTCGATCGTGCTCGTGACGCCAAACCCAAGTGACATGATGGTTCCTCCTCACATGACCCCATTCGGTATCACGACGCACCCGAGACCATAGCCAGCAGCGTTCCGGCGGCGCGTCACGCCGATGCGCCAAATCCCAAGCCGAGCCGCTTCATCGAAACCCAGCGCCCATGACCGATCACAACATGATCGAGCACCTTGATATCGAGCAGCTTGCCACAGTGCACGATGTCCGTCGTCAACGCGATATCCGCCGCCGAGGGCGACGGGTCCCCGGATGGGTGGTTGTGCGCGTAGATCACGGCGGTGGCGTTGAGTCGCACCGCATCGCGGAACAGCTCGCCAATCCGCACCTGCGCGCTGTTGACGCTCCCCTGGTACACCATGCTTGTGCGAATGACCCGATGTTTCGTGTCCAGCAGGACGGCGGTGAGCTGCTCCTGCGTCTGCGCCTCCATCTCGACGCCGAGCAATCGCACGATGTCCTCCGGGCCTTCGATCGCGACCCGTTCGTCCGGCGCCGCCGCGGCAAGCCGCCGGCCCAGCTCGAGCGCGGCCTTGATCCGGCTCGCCTTTGCCACACCCACGCCCTTCTGCGTGGCGAGCTCCTCCAGGCTCATGCGATACAGGCCGCGAAGGCCGCCGCTGTCCCGGAGAACCCGCTCGGCCAGGCGCACCACGCTTTCCCCCTTGATGCCGGTGTTGAGCATCAGCGCGATCAGGTCGGTCGTGCTCAAGGACCGCTCGCCGAACTCCCGCAGCCGTTCCCGCGGGCGCTCCTCGGGAAGGATCTCCCGCATCATCAGCCCGCCGTATGCTGGCGCAGCCTCGTTGATTGCCCCAACCTTGCCCGGCCGGTCCGGATGCGTCTCCTCGCTCACCGGATCAGCCATCGCCCACCACCGCCGTCGCGACGATCATGCCGTAGTAGGTTGGTGCCTCGTATGAGCGGAACTCGAGCGAGAAGGGCGTCACCTCCTGCACGCCAGCCAGAATCAGCGTCTGCCAGAGCCCGTCGATCGTGGCGTTCTCGACATCCTGGTCCGACAACGCGGCAAGCTCCAGCAGCGCGTTGCGCTCAATCGCGTCGCGGACGATCGCGTCAACCCGCGCCGCCGCGTCATGGAAGCCGTAGGGGCCGTCGTCCCGATGCGTATGCGCCCAGTCGCAGGAGGCAATGAACCCGATCGGCCGCGGATCGTCGGCAATCACCTGGGCGAGCATCCGCCCGAACTCGACCATCTTCTGCCGACCCAGCGACCGCGACGGCGTGATCAGCACCGCTGCTGGCCCACCATCGTGAGCCGGTGCGTCGGCGAGAACATCGCCACTGCCCGGTACGTTCTGGTCATGCCCCAGGAACCAGAGCGGCACCAGCGCGCCCCAGTCGAGCGGCACCACCGCCTGGTCGGCCCGGTTGCCGGCAAACCCCACCCGTGCAACCGGGAGGTCGCCACCGGCCTGGGCGACGATCGCATCGATGAGCGCCCGGTCGCACGGCACATTGACCTCGACCTGACTGCCGCGCCAGCGCAGCGTGCCGGCGGCCCGAGCGGCATCGACCACCGCGAAAAAACCGTCGACCCGCATGCCGTGCGGTCCGACAATCACCACCGCCTCGACCCCGCGCTCGGCGAAAAGCTCGCCCATCGCCCGCATTTGCGCCGGGGTCTCCCGGCCTCCCTCGATCCCGTCGCCCAACTCGGGAATCACCGGAAAACCGTGAGGCGCGATCGCCGCCGCGACAAGTGGCATGGTCGTTTCTCCCTCCTGCTAGGTCGCCCCGCTGGCTGGCTCGGCCGTGTGCGTGGCGCGATCGACGCGCGTCTCCCGCACGAGGAACAGCATCATCAGCGCGCACGCGGCCGCGCATCCGGCCAGCACCCACGCGCTTTCGCGCAGGTCGAACAATTGCGCAACCACGCCAACCAGGATCGGTCCGAGCATCTGGCCGCTGTCGCCAATGAAGCGCCAGAGGCTGAGGAACGTGCCCGTAAATCCTTGCGGAGCAAAATCAGCGCCGAGTGTCATCATCGTACCGGAACCGAGGCCATTTCCGAAACCGATCACAATGCCGGCAAGGAGCAGGCCCCCGAAGCCATCGGCGAACGGAATCATCGCGATGCCGGTGCACATCAGCGTGAAGCTCGGCACGATCGCGAACTTGCGGCCGAAGCGATCCATCAGGAACCCGGCCGGCCCGAACAGCAGCATGTCGATCACCGCCGAGGTCGTCATCACGACCCCCACGTCGAAGGCGCTCAGGCCGAGGA
>CBFGRG010000110.1:0-8390 GCA_965651105.1 uncultured bacterium
GGTGCCCGGCATCGCGGCGATCGCGGAGCACGCGCCGGCCGATCTCGTTTCGGCGACGATGATGGGCGGGACCACGCTGGCAGCGGGAACCTCGCCGGCACTGCGTGACGGCGATCCGAATGCGACCCCCGCGTTTGAGTGGCCCACGCCCGATGGATCGCCGGCCGGTGAGTTGTCGCCGGTCGAGATGGCGCTGATTGGGTCGACGGCGGGCGGGCCGCTGATCGGTGAGGATATCGAGACGCCGCCGGCAGTGCCGGACGCCCGCGCGGTGGCGATGATGCTGATGCAGAGTCCGGCAGCGGCCCAGGAGGCCGTGCCGGTCGTCGAGGCGCGGCTGGCGACGGGAGAGGCGCCCACGACCGGCTGGGCGTACAGCGACCTGTTCGCCGTGTGGGACGTTCAGGCGGTGCCGTCGACACCGGTGCTGGTCATCGAGCTGTCCCTCGCCCCGGAGACGCGGCCGCACGTCCTGTTCGACATGCTCATGCGTGGCGATCTCGGCTTCCTCGCCTGGTAGGTGCTGTATCGTCCGCCGAATCCTGTTGCCGGAGCGTCACGCCGGCGTCAGGTTGCGCGACCCAGGACCAGGATTCAGGTCATATAGCATCTGGATGAACAGCTGAGGATGAGTTCCCTGGGGTGAAACATCCTCGGCGCGGGGCTGTCCAGATGAGCACCTGACTACCCGCCGATGGCGATGGCGTACAGGATGCCGAAACCGGTGTAGACCACCCCGTCGGCGACCACCGGGGAGCGGAACACACCGCTGCCGGTTGCGAGGCGCCAGCGCTCCTCGCCCGTTTCCGCATCGAGGGCATAGACGCTGTCATCAAGGCTGCCGATGTACACGATCCCGTCCGCCACCGCTGGGGATGCGGCGACCTCGTCGCCGGTCGCGAACGCCCACCTCTCCATACCGGTTTCGGCATCGATTGCGTAGACGCTTCCATCGTCGCTGCCGACGTATACCGCGCCTTCGGCCACAGCGGGTGAAGACCGCACTGGCGCTCCGGTCGCGAATGCCCACCGCTCGCTCCCCGTGGCGGCGTCGATCGCGCAGAGGCTGCCATCGTCACTGCCGACGTAGACGACACCCGACTCGACGGCAGGTGACGACTCGATCGGCGCGCGCGTCGTGAACTGCCAGCGTGCCGCTCCGGTTGCCGCGTCGGCGGCGTAGAGCGAGCCGTCCCTGCTGGCGATGTAGACGACGCCGTCCGCGACGGCTGGGGTGGACCAGACCGGCCCGCCTGTCTCCAGCCGCCAGCGCTCCGCGCCGCTTCCGGCGTCGATCGCGTACAGGTTCCCGTCGTTGCTGCCGCTGTAGACCGTCCCGTCCACCACGATCGGTGAGGACAGCACCGCGTCTCCGGTTCGGAAGGCCCACCGCTCTTCGCCGGTCGCGGCGTCGAGGGCATGGACGTATCCGCTGCCGTTGCCGATGTAGACGACGCTATTTGCCACGACCGGGGAGGAGTCCATCACCGAGTTGGGTGGTATCAGCTCGGCCCGCCAGATTTCCGTGCCAGTAGCGGCATCGAGCGCGAACACGCTGCCTCCGACGCCATCGCTCCCGCTCACGTAGACGACTCCGTCGGCGACGGCCGCCGACGACTCGCCCACGCCGGGCTCGAACACCCATCGCTGGGTGGGGGCAGTCGCTGTGCCGGGCGTCGATGCGGACTCCGGCTGCGCGTGCGCGCTGGCCAGGCTGGAGATCAGCGTCAGGACCAGGACGAGCATCGAAACCCGGGCAGAACGCGTCATGAATCGCTGCCTCCACCTGCATGCGCCCCTGAGGTGCCAGTCGCGGCGGCTACCCGCGTTCCTCGCCATTAGTGGGTCGGGTACCTGTCGTTGATCGTTGGAGACTTGAGGTCATTCCAGGATCAACAGTATCGCCGATCACCTCCTCCGCGTGCACCCCATCGATGCGGCAGATGCGCTGCACGTCAGGCCACCACATAGGTATCGAGCAATCGCTGCATGGCCCTGGCCTTGCCCACCAGCTCGTCGCTTTCGAAGCGCCCGATCTCGAAGAGCGGCGGCAGCTGGGTGTACAGCTCCGGCAGGCCGAGGATTTCCACGACCTGCTCGTGGATCCACTTGTCGTACGCGATCGGGTAGGTTCGGCGGGAAATGAACAGCGCCTGCAGGAACATCTGGAACGCGCCCCAAAGGCGAGCAAACGACTGGAAGGAGAGCCCGCGCTCGACGTAGGGCGGGATGTGCTCGAGGTAGTGCTGGCAGCACCACCGCACCTCTGCCAGCCGCGCTTGTCGCAGGTCCTCGTCGTAGTAGGGCAGCCAGCGCTGTCGGAGTTGAGCCAGGCGGTCGTCGCGCTGCCAGAGCGGGACGGAATAGACGAGCATGTTGCCGATCCGCACCTCGAAGTAATCGGGGTATTCGTCGCTCGGGTGGGATTCGAGATCGAGAGAGCCGTCCTCGATGTCGAGGTGGAGGTCGGAGAACGCCCCTGCTTGCTCCAGCGCCGCGAAAGCCGCGTCGGACATCCAGTGGCGTTGCCAGGCCGCGTCGAGCTCCGAGGCGTCCATCCCCTCGGGGATGAGGACCTTGATGTCGAGACAACTGTCGCGGGTCGCCTTGCCGCGCGCGCAGGAGTTCACCAGCAGGACCGCGTCGGTCTCGGTGCGGGCGGAGAAGAAGTCGACGATGGCATCGGCGGCTCGCGCGTGCGCGTCGGTCGGGTAGCTCGGGGCTGGTGGCATCGCGCTTCGCCTCCGTGGGACGTCAACAACACTGGACCGGATGTTTGTGGGTCAACCGGGTGCATTGTATATCCGACGGGGGCCGATGACGCATGGCCAGTTCGGAAGCAGGACGCCGGACCATTTGTCTCCCCACATGACCGGTTCGGCATGGGGCATCCAGACGGATGGGTCCTGTGAGGAAACCCTGCGTGATCCGAACAGGTGCTGTTCGGCAGCCGGCAGCGACGAACCTGCGCACCTGGGCGCAGGTCTACGGTTGTCTGATGCTGAATTGGGGGAGAGACGAGCGTTCCGGGGCTGTCCTCTACGGCGCGGGCATGGATTCGGGGTCGAGGTAGGCGAGCACGGCGAGGACGCGGCGGTGGTCGTTGACCGAATCGTCGAGGCCGAGTTTTCCGAAAATACCCCGGATGTGCTTCTCGACGGTCCCTTCGGACACGAACAGCGCGTCGGCGATCGCGGCGTTGGTACGGCCCTGTGCCATCTGCTCCAGCACCTCGCGCTCGCGCGCGGTCAGGCTCGAGATTCGCTCGTCGCGGCGACGGCGGGTGACGAGCTGCGCCACGACCTCCGGGTCCAGCACCGTGCCGCCGGCGGCGACCTGCCGGATCGCGGCGACGAAATCCCGCACGTCGGCGACGCGGTCTTTCAGCAGGTACCCGATGCCGTTGGTGCCGGTTGCCATCAGCTCGGCGGCGTACCGCTCCTCCACATATTGCGAGAAGACGAGAATCGGCGTGCCGGGGAGCTGTTTGCGAATCGCCAGGGCCGCCTTGAGCCCCTCCTCGCGGAAGGTCGGTGGCATCCGCACGTCGGCGATGACGATATCCGGCCGGTGTTCAGCCGTTGACGCGATCAGGGACTCTCCGTCCCCGACCGCGTCAACGATGTCCATTCCTTGTTCCGTCAGCAGCCGTACCAGCCCTTCGCGCAGCAGTACGGCGTCTTCGGCGATCACGACCCGCATGGAATCTCCACGATCAGGCGGGTACCCCCTCCCCGTGGACTCTCGACCCACATGCGGCCGTCGAGTGCCTGGATGCGGTCCCGCAGTCCTGCCAACCCCGATCCGTGGGTGGGGTCGGCGCCACCGAGACCATTATCGCGCACTTCGATGCGAAGCCAGTGGCCGTTGCGGCGAATGCTCACCGTCGCCTCGGAGCCGTGACTGTGCTTGGCGACGTTGGTCAGCGCCTCGACAACGAAGAAGTAGGCGGTGCCCTCGACATCGTCCGGGAGGCGCTGCTCGAGCTCGACATCGACGTCGACCGGGATCGGCGATCGGCCGGCGATGGCGGAGATCGCCGCATCGAGACCGCGGTCGGTGAGGACGGCGGGATGGATGCCGCGGACAAGATCGCGCAGCTCCTTCAGCACGATCTTCGACTCCTCGTGGCTCTGCACCAGCAGTTCCTGCGCGCCGTCGGTGTCGCCGCTTTCCATGCGGTCACGGGCGCGGCCGAGGTCCATCGCGAGGGAGACGAGGCGTTGCTGGGCGCCGTCGTGGAGATCGCGCTCGATGCGGCGGCGTTCGAGGTGCATCGCCTTCATGACCGCCGATCGGCTTTCGGTCAGCTCCTCGACGCGCTCGGTGAGGATCTCCTCGGTCGACCGCGCCAGCAGCCGCTTCGCGATTTCGCCGTGGAGGATGGCGAGCAGGTTGACCCCGATGCTGAGCGGCACCAGCAGGATCGCGCCGACCATGAGGGCCCAGATCGACTCGGGGAAGCTGTTGATTTCCCACCAGAAGATCGAATTCGTGCCGCCCAGGAAGGTGATGAGCGGGGTGATCGCGAACTGGACCGGAATCAGCGCCACGGCGAGCTCGAGCAGGCCGAGCGGGAAGAGCAGCATCAAATAGGCGACGTCGCGCCAGAGCGCCTGGGTGCGCAGCATGCGCCAGCCGCGCTTGATCCACCCGCCGTCCTGCGGCAGGTCGCGGTAGGGCGAGGGGATGTCGATGCCGAGAAAGACGCGGATGCGGCTGCGCTCGAGGTGGGTGCCCCAGACGAGCGCGCCGATGGTGGCGGCGAGGATGGGGATCCCCACCCCGACGACCAGCAGCGCGCCGCCGACGGTGAGGCCGACGATGGCGACGACGAACCAGAAGATGCCGAGCACGCCGCTGAGCAGCAGGAAGGCGAGGTCGTTGAGGATTTTCCACGAGCGCACGCCGGGCAGGTCGCGGATCGTGCGGAAGATCGATTCGGGCTCGTTGGCGAGGGCGCGGCCGACGCGTTGCAGGGAATCCGTGCTGGAGGCTGGCTGCCCTCGTTCGAAGGTGGTGGGGGTTGAGTGGTCGGTCATGGTCGGTTGGGTCCTGTGCGCTGGGAGCTACTGACCGATGACGGAGCTGGCGGCGCTCGCGGGAGCGTCGATCAGCGCGGAGGGACCAACTGGCCAGGCCGGTGCCGGCCCACGCGGGACATCGCCCCATCCCAGGCGCGAGGCCGGAAGGATGATCGATTGCGGTGCGGCCTGCGGCATCGTGGCATGGGCGGGCGCGGGGTCGGCGGGCTGCTCGGTGAGCAGCGCCGCGACCAGCGCGGTGGCCGCGACGATGGCGGCGCCAATCGACACGGCGCGGGGCAGCGTGGTGCCTGCGTCGAGGTCGACGATGCGGTGTGATGTTGTGGGTCCCGCGGTGGTGGCGCAACTGGCCATGGTGTCCTCCTCATCGGTCACGGTCAACGTGATCGTGAGTTCATTGTCCGAGGATAGCGCCTGCCGCAACAGGCGGTGTGCACGCAATCCGGGGGGAGGGTTAACCTGACCCTCCGCAGCTGTAGAGGTGACCCCCGTCCGCCTCTGCCTGTGTGCTGCTGTGACATCCCTGCAAGCCGGATTCCGGCTTCGGCGCACACCAAGGGGCTCGTCTCGGGGAGGCGAGTCATCGACAGGACGCGGGAGCCAGCCGGTTGTGAGATCGCCCCGCGCCTACCAGGCGAGGAAACCGAGATCCCGGGCGTACAGCATCTGGATGAGGCGGTTCGGCGGCGCGTTTTCCGCGATCTCCATGTCGATCGTCAGCATCGGCGTGCCCGGCACCGCCTCCACCGTCCATCTGGCGAACATCTCCGCGTACGGCTGTTTGGTCTCCTGCGACGCGCCCTGTTCCAGCCGAGCCTCGACGACCGGGACCGCCGCCTCGGCACTCGCGGGGTCGTGCATCGCGACAATCGCCACCGCCCGCGCGTTGGGAGCATCTGCCGGTGTTTCGACACCGTCGCCGAACAGCGGCCCACCGGCCGTCGATCCGAGCAACGCCATCGCCACCGGCGGCATCTCGCTGGCTGTCGCGATTTCGCCGGCCGCGGCGGTCGCGACGGCGTCGAAGTCCGCGTCAGGGGTGCCGATCACGTCGGTTATCGAGGACGGGATGCTCATTTGCAGCATGAATCCGTGGACGATCACCGCCGAAACCAGGTCGGGCGGCGCCTGGCCGATCAGCATGGCGATGCCCGCCTGCTCCAGCATCGAGGGTGCGGCCCCGGCGGCGACATCGAGCACCGCCGCCAGCGGCGCGCCGGCCGAGGAGAACGCCAGCGTGCCATCCGGCAGCACCACGCCGAAGTTCATGTGCGCCATCAGATAGGTGGTTGGCGCGTCAGCGTCGATTTCGTAGTCATCGCGGATCGACAGCAGCTCGTGTCCATTGACCGTGACCGGCTGGTAGCCGACCTCGTCCAGCGCCGCGAGGACGTCCTCGGGGTCGAAGGTGCCCTTGAAGAGCAAGAGACGCGCCGGTGGCGCGGCGAATTCGATCGCCTGATCCACCTGCAGCAGGTCGAAGCCGTAGTCCTCGCGCCAGAACTTCAAATATGCCGTTGGATCGGACGGCGTGGCCAGCGACCGCGTGGCGGCAATCCAGTCCGCCATTGCCGGATCGTCGTAGCTGTCAGGTGCCTCGACGCCGACTGCATCGAGCTGCCGGGCGATGTCGACCCACGAGATCGTCGCCTGGGTCGGGTCTTCGACACCGGGAACCTGCGCCGGGACCAGCCCGAACAGCTCCTGCATGGCGCTGGAGGGTGCGACCGCGGCGGGCGTCGCGTCCTGTGCCGGCGATGCGGCCGGCCACATGGCGAGCAGCAGCGCGGCGATCGCGAGCCAGCCGGCAAGCGTTGATCGAGTGGTCGCGAGGCGAACCAGGTGCATGGGCAGCCGTCCTCCGGCGTCGACAAGGCGAGATGGCAGGGACCCGAAACGTGGATTCTACGACATGTTGGGTCGTTGCTGCATCCCCGCCATCGCGTCAACGAAGCGGGTGAGCACGTCGATGGTCGCGGCAGCGTCCTCGGTCGTGATCTTCTCGGCGGGGTTGTGGCTGATACCGCCCTCGCAGCGGGTGAAGAGCATCGAGACGGGCATGATCCGGGAGAGCGCGGCGGCGTCGTGACCGGCGCCGCTGAAGAGGCGGGTGGCCGGATAGCCGGCCTGCTCGATGGCGGCGGCGAGCGCGCCGGTGAGGGCGTCGTCGCAGGTCATTCCCTCGACCTTCTGCCCGGTGTGCCAGATCACGTCGACGCCGCGCTCGGCCGCGATGGCGGCGGATTGGGTACGGATGGTGTCGTAAAGCTGGTCGACGTCGCCGCCGTCGGGGTGGCGCAGGTCGAGGCTGATGCGCGCCTCGCCGGGAATGACGTTGCTGGCGGCGGGTTTCACCGAAATCTCGCCGACGGTGGCGACGGCGTGCTCGACATCCCGGGCGAGCGACTCGATGGCGAGGATGATCTCGGCGGTGGCGGTCAGCGCGTCGTGGCGGTCGGGCATGGCGACGGTGCCGGCGTGTCCGGCGGCGCCGGTGACGTCGAGGTGGGCGCGCTGGGTGCCAACGATGCCGGAGACGACCCCGACCGGGATGCCGGCGGCTTCGAGGCGGGGGCCCTGCTCGATGTGGGCCTCGACGAAGCCGATGTACTCGTGCTCGGGGAGCTCGCCCGCCAGCGCATCGTTCGGCGAGAATCCCCACCCCGAGATCGCATCGCGGACGGTGATGCCGTCGTGATCGGTGACGTCGAGGATCGCCGGGTCGAGTGTGCCGGTGGCGGAGGAGGAGCCGAGATAGAGCGAGTGGAAGCGGACGCCCTCCTCGTCGGCGAAGGCGACGACCTCGATCGCGAACGGCAGCGGTTCGGGGCGGGTTTGGGCTATTTCGGCGACGGCGATGGCGGAGAGCACGCCGAGGATGCCGTCGTAGCGGCCCGCGTCACGGACGGAGTCGAGATGGCCGCCGATGAGGAGGCGCGGGCTGTCGGACTCGGGACCCGGCAGGAGGCCGTAGAGGTTGCCGATGGCGTCGCGGTGGGTTTCGAGGCCCGCTTCCTGCATCCAGCGGTCGACGATGGCGAAGACCTCGGCGAGCGCCGGGGTGCCATAGCGGCGGGTGATCTCGCCGGGGATTTCGGTATGCGTCGCGAGCTCGTCGCAGCGGTCCATGAGCGTGGCGGCGAGATCCGGGATGGTTGGGGATCCGGGCATGGTGGCCTCCTGCGGGCGACTATCGATCCAGACATCCGTCGCTCTGAGTGACGCACATTCCATGTTCGTCCGCGTAATTCCTACGCCGGGTGTCGTTCGTTGAGCTTGCCGTAGGCCGGGAGGGTGAGGAAGGTAAGGAAGTCGTCGCTGAGGACGAGCGAGTCGAGGATGGCG
>CBFGRG010000111.1:0-8380 GCA_965651105.1 uncultured bacterium
GGGTTGATCAGGTCGTGGGTTTTCGAGCGGCCTTTGGCCTACCACCAGGCGCTCGACATCCGGTCGAACTTCCGCGAGTCCGCACCGAACAGGAGCGAAAGCACGGCCAGAAGGGTCAACCCGCCAACGAAAAGAACAAGTGCCGTCATCGTTGACTCCCTTGCGCGAGCGGCATCGTCGCCGCAATCCTCTTCACTACCTTCCATCATACGCCTCCCGGCATCGGAAGTCAACCGGATATGCGCATATGGTGATACAGCGCTCCTACCACCAGTTACGGCCGGAGAAATGGCGAGAATCCGCGCCGAATCGCAGGGCAAACACGGCGAGAAGGACCAGCAGGAGCAGCATCGCGAGCAGGATCATGGCCAACACTCCTTTCCCCAGCGGCATGCGCCGCCGGTTCGGTTACTGTCCATAAAACGCACCGCTGACAACACCGTCAGATGCCGCGATGGCCCGTTTCTGCTAGTCTCAGCATCGGTACGCGCCTGAGCCGTCAGTCACCAAGCGAGCTGCCCCCAATGACCACGACCGGGACCCTCCCGCGCCGCCTCCCTACCCTCGTCGCCGTGATCGCCGGCATGCTTCTGCTTCAGGCCTGCACCTTTGGTGAGTCTCTCGAACCGGAGCCGACGCCCGAGCCCACCGCCGTCACGTTCCAGCCCGGCGACGAAGCCGTCGGCGCCGTCGTCGATCGCGGCCGCGCGGCCTGGGACGAGGTCGCTGCCTGGACCGCCGAAACCCGGGGAGACACGAGCTCCACCGAAGGCGGCATCAGCAGCACCACCACGACCACGGTGATCCTGCCCGATCAGCGGCATGTGCTCACCATGAACGGCGACACCGTCGTCACCGAGGAGATCGTGCTGGGCGACACCATCTACATGCGTGGCACGCTCGTGTCGTCCTCGATCTACCCCACCGTCGATGCGGAAACGTGGATCAGCTTCTCGCCCGACCGGGTTCCGGAAGACTCGGTGCTGGCACAGGAGGTCGCGTTCCTCACCACGCCGCCCGACTACCCCTTCGGCGATTTCTCGGAAGAGACCCGCGCCCTGCCCGCGTCGCCCTCGGGGGAAACCAGGGTCGGTGACAGCACCTGCGAGGCGTGGACCTTCACGACCAGCACGCCCGAACAGCCCGGCATCGACTACACCGTGGCGTTCGATGCCGAGGGGCGCCCATGCCAGCTCGTTCGCGAGAGTGGCGGCGTGGTGGAAACCACCGTCTGGACCTACCCCGCCACACCCGAGCCGATCACGGCACCCGACAATGTGACGCCGGTCGAGGAGTTCCCGTCCCTGCAGGGCTGACACTGGAACGATTCATGCGAGGACTCGCAGACGAGGAGTACGATCGTTCATAGTCCAGCGAGGGCATCTCGCCATACAAACGGAGATACAGATGATGGAACATTCCCTGAGGAAGCCGCTGGTGATCCGCGCGCTGATCGCTACCATGCTCGCGCTGCTGGCGATCGCGCCGAGCACGATGGCCCAGCAGGCGGCGGCGCAGGACGGCGAGATGACCCCGGTCGAGCTGGTCGAGCAAGTCGGACCAGCAGTTGTGACGGTGGTCAACCTGCAAACCGTGGGCGATATGTTCGGGAACCAGGAGACCGTCCAGACGGGGGCGGGAACCGGATTCATCTTCGACGAGCAGGGATACATCGTCACAAACTGGCACGTCGTGACGGGCGGGTCGAGCTTCGTGGTGATCCTCGCTGACGGCACCGAAGTTCCCGCCGAGCTGATCGGCGAGGATCCGCGCGACGATCTCGCCGTCGTCAAGATCGATCCTTCGCAGGTCCCGGCGACGGTGTCGCTTGGCGACTCCAGCCAGCTGCGGCCAGGCCAGAGCGTCCTCGCGATCGGATCGCCGCTCGGGTCATTCGGCAATACCGTGACGATGGGCATCGTCAGCGGGCTCAACCGCAACC
Organism: uncultured bacterium; assembly: GCA_965651105.1. GTDB lineage: Bacteria > Chloroflexota > Chloroflexia > Thermomicrobiales > UBA6265 > JACCVC01. The sequence goes on from CBFGRG010000111.1 coordinate 1,943, forward strand.
AGCTCGAACGGACCGGAAACACGTATTGCCAGAATTACACCAACCTTATCCAGCACGACGCGGCGATCAACCCGGGCAACTCTGGCGGGCCGCTGTTCAATCTCTCGGGTGAGGTTATTGGTGTCAACACGCTTGGCATCCCGGTCAGCCCCGACGGCATGACGCCGATCCAGGGCATCTTCTTTGCCGTGCCGAGCAATACGGTCAGCGCCGTGGTCGACGAGCTGATCGAAAATGGTCATATCTCGCTGCCATACATCGGCATCCGGCTGGTTGAGCTCAACCCGCAGATTGCGTCGGTCAACGACCTCCCGGTCGAGCAGGGGATCTACGTTGAATCGGTCGAGCCCGGCTCACCGGCCGAAGCCGCCGGCCTGGAGCCCGGCGACATCATTACCGCCGTTGATGGCAACACCATCTCGGTGGACAACTCGCTGGCCGACATGCTGATGAGCTACGAGCCGGGCGACACCGTCACCATGGACGTGCTCCGCGACGGCCAGGAAGGCACCGTCGACCTGACCTTCGGCGAGGTGGACCCGAGCGTCTTCGAGCAGTGCGTGCTGCAGGGCGCCGGGTAGGAAATTCGATTACCGGAAAGAAGATCAGGAAGGGGATGGCCGCATGGCCATCCCCTTCGTCATGCCTGACACCGCTGCCCCAAATTCGTTTGGCCTGCCGCTCCGAGGGTTGCCTTCCGCCCGCCGGAGATGCAGGATACCTCCCGGGCGAAACACGCCACCCGATCACTCGACATCTCCGGAGAGCGCCACGTGACCGTCGCCGCCTATCGCACCTACCTCCGCCGCATCTACGACATCATCGAGGACGTTCTCCAGACACAGGGACGCGAGATCGAGACCGCCGCCGGCTGGATGGCCGACACCATCGCCGGTCGCGGCGTCGTCCACCTTTTCGGCAGCGGGCACTCGCACATGATCGCCGAGGAGGTCTTCCACCGATCCGGCAGCCTGCTGCCGCTCAATCCGATGCTCGACGCCAACCTCACCCTCTTCGGCTCGGTCAACGCGACGCTGCTGGAGCGCACGCCAGGCTACGGCGCGGTGGTGGTCGGCTCGCACGACATTCGCGAGGGCGAGGTGGTCATCGTCGCCAGCAACTCCGGCGTCAACCCGGTGCCGGTCGAGGTCGTGCTGGAAAGCAGGGCGCGCGGCGCGAAAACCGTCGCGATCACCTCCGATGAGCGCTATCGCGACGCCCCATCGCGGCACGAGAGCGGCAAGCGATTGGCGGATGTTGCCGATCTGACGATCGACACCCGCGTGCCGCGAGGCGACGCACTGGTGCAAATCCCGGGCGTGGCTGCGCCCGCCGGCGGCGCGTCGTCGGTCGTCGGCGTGGCGCTCATCAACGCGGTGGTCGTCGAGACGGCGGCGAAGCTGCACGAGCGCGGCGTCCGCCCGCCATTGATCCCGACGATGAACCTCCCCGGCGGTGACGAGGAGATGGCGAGCCTGGTGGACCAATGGGGCGATCGCCTTCCCCTCCTCCACCGGGCGTGACCTGTTTCCGGCATCACACTGCAATCCCACACGATTCTCGGGCCGAAATCCCCTGACGGCGTATGGCTCGCGCGGAACTTTCAGTGCATCATGACAGTGCCACCAGCCCAGGGATGACGAGTCCCGGTGGGCGGCAGCATTTCTTCCAACCCCGCCATGCGGTGACGGTGACATAGCAAGCCGGTACGAATGATGGCCGGCGACACGCCAGGACATTCCAGGGGGAGCCAGATGTCTCGACGACTTGATCGGCGTACTTTCGTGCTGTCAACGGCCGCATCCGGCATATCGCTGGCGATGCTGCGGAATGTGGCCGCGCAAACCGGCGGATCGGTCCGCATTGGCGTCTCCGAGGACGGCTATCGCGTCGATGAGCGCGCCAACGTCGGCTTCTACCCGCTCAACACAAATATCTTCGAGTCGCTGGTCTATCTCACGCCCGACTACCAGATCGAGCCGATGCTGGCCGAGTCGTGGGAGCTCATCGAGCCGAACACCTGGCGCATCACCCTGCGCGAGGGCGTCTCCTTCCACGACGGCACACCCTTCACCGCCGAAGCCGTCAAGTACACGATGGACCGCATTGCCGGCAACGGCGGCGGCTCGATCGGCGTCGACGAGAATTCGACCGTGGTCGTCGACGATCGCACCGTCGAAATCACGCCGTCCTACACCAATCGCCGGTTCATGCAGCAGGTCGGACACCCGAACAACTCGATCCTGCCGACCGGGCTCAACCCGGCCGAGACCCGCAACGGCACCGGTCCGTTCATGGAAGTCGAGTACGTCCCGGGCGACCACTACACCGTCGCAGCCAATCCCGACTACTGGGGCGAGGCGCCCGGCGTCAGCGAAATCACGTTCCAGTTCTACCCCGATCCAACCGCTCGCCTGCTCGCGCTGCAGGCCGGCGATGTCGATATGATCACCGATGTGCCGCGCCAGTCGGCCAACCAGGTCGAAGCAGCCGGAGCGAGCCTGATTACCGGCCCGGTCGGTGCCTACGAGGCGATGTACATCCAGATTCACGGTGCGGAGCCCTACGACCTCGGGGCGGATCCGGCCGTCCGTGAGGCGGTGTCGATCGCGATCGATCGCCAGCAGATCATCGACAACGCCTGGCAGGGCAATGCCGAGCCCGGCACGACGATGATCCCGCCGGCGATCCTCGGCGACTTCGCCGACCTCGTCGAGGCGCCGCGATACGACCCGGAAACCGCCGCGCAGGTGCTGGAGGACGCCGGCTGGGTCGAAGGCGATGACGGGATTCGCGAGAAGGACGGCCGCGCGCTCAAGCTGACCCTGATCAACGGATACGGCACCGCCGCGGATCATGGCTCCGTGCCGGAAGTCCTGCAGGCGCAGCTCAAGGCGGTCGGCATCGACGTCGAGATCGTCCAGACGCCCGATACCGCCACCTACGAACAGCGCCTCGCCGTCGGCGAAGGGGATCTCTGGCTCGAAGCCGGCAGCCAGAACGATGGCAATCCCGCGTTCCTGCCCGACCTGCTCTTCACCTCACCGCCGGAAGACGGCGACCCGGAATCGACGATGTACGGCCGCGCGTTCGCGCCGGGTGAAGCGTTCGATGAATACATCACGGTCGCCCGCGAGGCGGTCGACATGAGCGAGGTGCAGGAAGCCGCGGCAAACGCCATGAACGTGGTCATCAACGAGGCGCGTGTGGTGGTGCCACTCTGCGGCTTCTACCGGCTCAACGGCGCATCTGGCGCGATAGCGGCGTTCGAGCAACACGCCTCCAGCGTCAACCAGCGCTGGACCTCCCTGGAAACGGACGAGTAACACCGCATGCTTCGTTTCGTCGCCCGCCGCCTGCTCTACCTCGTTCCGGTCTGGATCGGGATATCCCTCGTCGCCTTCGCGCTCGCGAGCCTGACACCGGGCGATCCCGCCCGGCTGGCGCTGCAACGCGAGCTCGGTCGCCAGCCGACTGCCGAGGAGACAACCGCCGCGCGCGAGCAGATGGGACTGGACGATCCAGCGCCTATTCGCTACGCGCGGTGGCTGGGCGACGCCGTCACCGGCGATCTCGGCACCTCGTACCGGACCGGCAGTCCGGTGCTGACTTCGCTGGCCGACCGGTTTCCGACGACACTCCAGATCGCCGGTGGCGGGCTGCTGCTGGCGATTCTCATCGCGATCCCGCTGGGCATCCTCGCCGCCGTCTACCAGCGCGGACCGCTGGACCACCTCAGCCGGGTGTTTGCGCTGGTGGGCGCATCGATGCCGTCCTACTGGGTCGCCTACCTGCTGATCCTGCTGCTGTCGGTCCGGCTCGGTTGGCTGCCGGTGGCGGGCAGTGAGACCTGGAAGCACGCGATCATGCCGGCGCTCACGCTCGGCATCGGCGGCAGCGCCAGCCTGATGCGACTGACCCGCGCCGAAATGCTGGAAACGCTCAACCAGGACTACATCCGTACGGCCCGGGCCAAGGGGCTGCGCGGCGCCGGCGTGATGGTGCGGCACGCGCTCCGCAACACGATGATCCCGATCTCGACGGTACTTGGCATGCGCTTCGCCGGCATGCTCGGCGGCGCCGTGATCGTCGAGACGATCTTCGCCTGGCCGGGGATCGGCAAGCTGGTCGTCGACGCGATCTTCGACCGCGACTATCCGATGATCCAGGGGTTCGTGATCTTCATGGGCACGGCGTTTCTCCTGATCAACCTGCTGGTCGATCTCGGTTACGGCCTGATCGACCCACGCATCCGCCTCGCGGAGCGCTGACGCCATGGCTCAGTCGACGACCTCTCCCACCCTCGGCGCAACACTCGAGCGAACCGGCGCTTCACGCCTGGAGCGCGCGTGGCGCCCAAATCGCTTCGACGCGTTGCGCGCGGTGCTGCGCGACCGCTCCTCGCTCGCGGGGCTCATCATCCTCGTCATCGTGACGACCGGCGCGATCTTCGCCCCGCTGGTCGCCACCCACGACCCGGCCGAGCTCGATCCGCTCGCCAACCTCGCCGGACCGTCGGCCGACCACTGGCTGGGCACCGACAACCTCGGTCGGGACCTGTTCAGCCGCATCGTCTTCGGCGCTCGCTGGTCGCTCGGCGCGGCGGCACTGGCTGCGACCGGCATCGTCGCACTCGGTCTCACCGTCGGCATCCTCGCCGGCTACTTCGGCGGATTGATCGACGATCTGCTGATGCGGCTGGTCGACGTCCTGCTCGCCTTCCCGAGCATGATCCTGGCGCTGGCGATCGTCGGCATGATGGGGCCGAGCCTGACCAACGTGCTTGTCGGCATGGTCGCCGTGTGGTGGGTCGACTACGCGCGGGTAGTGCGGGGCCTGACGCTGAAGGTCATGCAGCACGATTACGTGCTTTCCGCCCACTGCTGCGGCTGTGGCCGGGGCCGGATGATACTCCGCCATATTCTCCCGAACGTCATCCCCTCGGTGATCGTGCTGGCGACGCTGGAAATGGGCTCGCTGATGCTGGCGATCTCGGGGCTGAGCTTCCTCGGACTCGGTGCGCAGCCGCCCACGCCGGAATGGGGCACGATGCTCAGCGACGGCCGTCTCTTCTTCCTCAACGAGCCGCAGCTGATGATGTACCCCGGCATGGCCATCACGCTGGTGGTGCTTGGCTGCAACCTGCTCGGCGACGGCCTGCGCGATGCGCTCGATCCGCGCCAGCGCCAGCGCTGACGACTCCCGGCATCCAGATTGCGTCGACTAGTGAAGCGGCAGATCCCCGGGCGTGTGCCACGGGGTCCTGTCGCGCTGCTTCCGCCGCACGCCTCCCCTGGATGCTCGATCGATGCCCACACCACCGGACGACACGGTCAACCTCGATAAGCGCGCCCACGACGATGGCGATGACGCCACCAGCACGGCGCCTGTCATCACCCTTGGGCTGGTCCCCAGCCCGGGACTGCCCGAGGAGGTCGCACGGGACATCCGCGAGGACCTGGCCCATGAGCTCGGCGACTTCGTCGACACGGCCGCCACCTGGGATGTGCAGGTCGTGCCCGACCCACTGACCGGCACCGACATCACATCGGCGGACCTGTTCGACAAGCTCGTGGCGTTGGCAAAATCGCGCGAGTGGGACTACTCCATCGCACTGACCGACATCCCGGCCCGCAGCAGCAAGCGCATCGTGCTGGCCACCGCCAGCGCCGACGCACCTGCCGCATGGATCTCGATCCCGGCGCTTGGTCCTTTCAGTCTTCGCCGGCGTACACGCCAGCTGACGTCGGAGCTGGTGCGAAGCTTCACGATGCGCAGAAGCGACGAGGCCAACGCCGAAGCCATTATCAGCACGAAAATCGCCCACCGTGACACAGCGGCCAGCGAGACGGGCGCAATGGAAACGAACTACATTGCGCCGGGCATGCTCGCCCGGCTCCGCCTGCTGGGTGGCATGGTGTATTCGAACCAGCCCTGGACCACCTTCGCCAGCTTCAAGACGACGGTGGCGACGGCGGTGGCCACAGCGTCGTATGGCCTCATCTTCACGTCCGTGTGGGAATTCGGCAGCGTCTACTCGATCTGGCGACTTGTCGGCCTGATGCTGCTGGCCCTGGGGTTTCTTGGCGTCTGGATCATCATTTCACACCGGCTTTGGCAACCCCAATGGAACGTGACCGCGCAGTTCGTGACATCGATGTATAACGCCGCCACGGTCGTCACGGTGGCATGTGGGGTGATTTTCGCCTATGCCCTCGTATACATCGTCCTGGTGATCGAAGCAGCTGTGTTCATGCCGCCGTCAATTCTCGAATCCCGCCTGTATATCTCCCCTGGCCCGTCGATTTACCTCAGATCGGCCTGGGTGGCGGCATCGGTCGGGACCCTCGCCGGCGCAATCGGCGCGGGGCTCGAGGACACCGAAGCGGTCCGAAAGGCAACATTCGGCTGGCGACAGCTCCGCCGGCACGAAGAGGC
>CBFGRG010000112.1:0-8362 GCA_965651105.1 uncultured bacterium
CCCGGCAGGACGATCCTGCGGGATCTCGTGTTCTCTGGGTTTCCACGGTCGCACGAGCGCGGTTCCGGCTACTCCCCGCCGCCACCACCGAAGGATGGGCTCGGCGGCTCGATGCCGATCGGCGCCTCGATCCGCGGCGTCTGGATCGGCGACCCTTCGACCCGCAGGTCCGGCAGCCAGCTCAGCCACTTCGGCATGTACCAGTGGCGATCGCCCAGCAGGGCCATCGCCGATGGCACCAGCACCGTGCGAATCAGCGTCGCGTCGATCAGCACCGCCACGCCGAGGCCGAAGCCCAGCTGCTGGAACATCACCAGCCGGCCGGCGGCGAAGCCGCTGAACACGGCAACCATGATCAGCGCGGCGCCGGTGATGATCCGGCCCGTCGACTTCAGGCCGACCGCGACAGACTCGGAGTTGTCCCCGGTTTCGTCGTAGTGCTCGCGAATCCGGCTCAGCAGGAACACGTGGTAGTCCATGCTCAGGCCGAACAGCACGCTGAACAGGAAGATCGGGATCCACGCCTCGATCGTCGGCGTGTGCTGCAGCCCGAAGAGCTCGTTGCCGACCCCCTTCTGGAAGACCAGCACCATCAGCCCGTAGGCCGCGCCCACCGAGAGCAGGTTCATCAGGATCGCCTTGAGGGGCACCACCACTGACCGGAAGGCGAGCAGCAGCAGCACGAAGCTGAGCCCAAGCACGAAGGCAATGATGATCGGCTGGTAGACGGAGACCGTTTCAAAGAAGTCGACGTTGAAGGCCGAATCACCGGCCACATAGACCTCGGCTCCCGTGCCCTCGAACGCGGCGGGGATGATGTCGTCCCGCAGCTCGCGGATGGTGTCGTACGACCGCTCGTCATTCGCGGCATGCGTCAACGTCGCCTCGAGGAGCGCCACGTCGCCGCTCTCGCTCCAGACCGCCCACTCGCCTTCCGGGATCGGCAGGAACGCCGGCTCGGTGCTGTCGCCGTTGGGAATGGTCATTTCGGCAACGTCGGCCCGCAGCTCGGCAATGGCTGGCGCGACGGCCTCCGGGTCGCCCTCGATCACGAACTGCACCGGGGCGAGGTTACCCGCCGAGAACTCCTCATCGAGAATATCGAAGGCGTGTCGTGACTCGCTGTCCTCCGGCATCGTCTCCGCGCCGGCGAACCCGGTGTTGATGTCGAAGTATGGAATCGCCGCGGCCACGAGCAGTCCGGTCACCACGAGCAGGCTGATCACCGGGCGCGCCGTGACACCACGGGTGATACGCCCCCAGAAACCGGAGTAGACCGTGTCGGCGCCGTGATGGCGCTCGGTGGCGTGAGCGGCGTGGTAGGCCTCGTAGTTGCGCTTGCGCGGCCAGTCGATGCGATCACCGAGCAGGCCCACCATGGCCGGCACCAGCGTCATGGTCGCGATCACCGAAACGATGACCACGATCACAGCGCCGGCCGCGAGCGCCTGGAAGATCGTACCCGGCATGAAGAACATGCCCGCCAGCGCCAGCACCACGGTCCCGCCAGAGAACACCACCGCCTTGGTCGCCGAGCCACCGGCGATGGTAATCGCGTCGATCGTGTCGTGGCCGTTGCGCCGCTCCTCACGGTAACGCTCGATTACGAACAGCGCGTAGTCGATGCCGACTGCCAACCCGATCATCGTGATCATGTTGGTGATGAAGAACGAAATCTCCCACGCCTGGCTGAGCAATGCGGTGATCCCGAACGAGATCCCGATTGCCACGATCGCCAGGAGGATCGGCATGCCGGCCGCAACCAGCGCGGCGAAGACGGCGACGAGGATCACCAGGGCCGCCCCGATTCCGAACGCCTCGCCCCGGATGAGATCCTCCTCGGCGATGACGTTGTTTTCCTCGCCGATGCTGATGAAGCCCACCGACGCGACGTAGTAGCCATCGCCATTGAGCGCTTCGAGTCGCTCGTGGTACTCGCTGGCGTTGGCGGTTGCCTCATCCTGGGTACCGGTGAGCGTGACCGGGATCAGCGTCGTGCGACGATCCTCGGAAACCAGCCCCGCCGCCATCTCGGCCGTTTCGGGATTGGCGCTCAATTCGTAGAAGTTCGTGACGGTTTCGGGCTCGACGATGCCTTCCATGCCGCGAAGATCGGCGGTCACCCGCTCGACGTGTTCGCGGTAGGCGGCGTCATCGACCGTGGCGCTCTCGGCCTGGACAATGACCGTCTCATCCGTCGGATTGTTGTCATCGAGTCCAGCATCAGCCAGAACCTCCGAGCCGTGCTGCGACTCGGGGTCGTTGGTGAACCGAATCTCGGAGGTGGTGTTGGTACCGATCACGCCCATGACGACAATCGCGAGCACCAGCACGAAAACCCACGCAGCGACCATCCGCCACGGCCGGGCCGCACTTATTCTCGCAAGGCGCGCAGTAAAGGGAAGGTTCATCTCGATGTCTCCAGCTGTCAAGTTGCCCACATTTTGTGCGGACAGTTGGGAAGGCGGCCGGGACGAGCCCGGCGTCGATTGGTACAACGCGAAGTTGCGTTCGGCGTCAAATCCGAATCGATTGGGTCCCGGAAGGAAACTGTGGCTCGAGGCGATCCGTGCTCCTTGCGCACGCAGGAACGGGGAGTCGATGCCGTGACCGGCTTGTCAGGACAATCGTGCGCGCGGGATGTGTCGATTCCGTTACAGAATTCACAAGGGATTGTGATCCCTCATTGACACATGACCCGCTTGAGCAGGCTGCGATCTCGCCTCGATCACGCTTCAACATGGAGACGACGCTCGCCTCCCTGTTGTGACAGCCCGGCCACCTGGCCGATTACCTCGCGTATCGTGCGCTCGGCACGCTCCTCCCACATCGGGAAGATCACGTAATTCCGTGCGGGTGAAGACGTAGTTTCAGTTCATGACGCGGGAACGCCCCACCGGTCATTCCGGTGGGGCGTTCGAGCGTGTCGTATCGAAGCGCTAATTACTCGCCGACGGGGCCAGCGGCCATGCCGGTCTGGGAGGAAAGCCGCGGCTCCTCGACCTCCGCCTCCGCCGGTCGGGTCGATGGCTGGTCGGGGCCAATCAGCAGCCAGGTGCCGAAGGCGGCCACCACCGTCAGCAGGCCAGTGATGATGAACGCCGCGTGCATGCCATCGACATACGCCTGGCTCGACACCGCGTCGAGGGTGTCCGTCACCGGCGCCGGGAGCTGCTGGAACTCCTCGATCGAGCGAATCCAGTTGCCGGCGTAGTTGATGCTGTTGCCAACCAGGTCGACCACGGGCTGCAACGCGCCGCCATCCTGCTGGCGCAGGCTCGCGATCTCGCCGCTCTTCGAGAACGAGTCGTTGTAGGTCTGGTTGGCGATCGCGCCGAGCACCGCCACGCCGAAGGCGAAACCCGTCTCGCGAACCGCGCCATTCACCGCCGAGCCGACGCCAACCTGCGCCGCCGGCACGCTGTTCATCACCCCGGTCGTCATCGGCGCGAACAGGAACGAGTTACCCAGCCCCACCAGCATCATCGCCGGCAGCACTGTCCAGTAGCTCGCATCGACGCTCGCGCGCAACCAGAACAGCGCGCCCGAGCCAGTGATCAGCAGGCCGATCAGGATCAATGTGCGAATCTGCACGCGTCCGATCAGGCCGCCCGTGATCGGCGACATGATCATCATTACCGCCACCATCGGCAGCATCGTCAGACCGGACTCGATCGGGCTGTAATCATGCACGTTCTGGAAGTACATCGTGCCCGTGAAAGCCAAACCCGAGATCAGGAAGGCGACGATCAGCGCGGTGATGTTGGCGCCGGTGAACATTCGCGAGCGGAAGAGCCCCAGCGGCACCATCGGCCGCTCCACGCGCTGCTCGATCGCGATGAACACCGCGAACATGACCGCCGCGGCGACCAGGCTGCCGACGACCATCGCCGACGACCAGCCCTCCTCACCGGCCTTGATCAGCCCCCAGGTGAGCAGGCCCACCGCCGCGCTGACCGACACCGTGCCGGGAATATCGATTGTCGTGTTGCCGCTCGGATCGCGCGACTCACGCACCGCCAGCACGGTCAACACGAACGCCGCCGCGCCGATCGGCACGTTGATCAGGAAGATCCAGTGCCACGTCCAGTTTTCGACGATGAAGCCGCCCACGATCGGTCCGAGCGCGAGGCCCGAAACCGAAATCGCCGACCACAGGCCGAGCGCCTTGCCGCGCTCCTCGGCCGGGAAAGCATCGGCGATCAGCGACAGCGACAGCGGCATGATCAGCGCGCCACCGATGCCCATCAGCGCCCGCAGCGCGATCAGCGCCTCGGTGGAGTCGACCAGCGCGGTGGCAGCCGACGTCAACGAGAAGAAGGCAACACCGGCGAGGAAGAACTTCTTGCGCCCGTAGCGGTCGCCCAGTCCCCCGGCGGTGATTTGCAGCGAGGCGAACACCAGCGTGTAGGCGGAGATGATCCACTGCAGCTGCGCCGTGCTCGGCTCGAGGTCCGCGTTGATCGTCGGGATTGCGACGTTGAGCACCAGGTTGTCGAGAATCGCCATGAACAACGCCACACACGCGGCGGCCAGCGTCAGCCACTTGTGCGGGGCCGGCCCGCGCGTGTCGTCCACGGCGCTCATTCCATGCATCTCCATGCAGTCTCCAGTTCCACTCGGCAGCCACTCACCCGTTCAAGCCCCGACCGTCAGCATACCGGCTGATTCGGACGACTACCGTCCTCATTCAGAACGAATGTTCCGATCGGTGATGGGGTGTGAGCGCCGATACGTCGCCAGTCGGACGCGTCGTGCGCCGAGGCGTGAGTGAATCGGTTGAAGGGACCCAGTAAGGCGCGGCGATCCTGGTGGACGGTGATCCGGTCACGGGGAGACCGGGGGATCTGCGCCGCCTGGCATTCTAGCGGCCGCTGGGGCCACCTGTCTACCCCCATTTACGAGTCACGACGGGTCGGGATAATGGGCCGAAGCCGCTTGCGCCCGTTGCATCGAGCGCCCCGCTCCAGGAGTACCCATGAACAGCAACGCTCACCTCAATGACCTCCATGATGAGACCGTTCTCTGGAACGCCACCCCGGCGGACGAGTGGAAGCAGGCCTTTCCGGTCGGAAGCGGCGCCCTCGGCGCGATGGTCTTCGGTGGCGTCGCAGACGAGCGCATCGCCCTCAACCACGAGTGGCTTTGGCGTGGCATGACCCGCGACCGCACCACGCCGGACGTCGCCGCCCGCCTGCCCGAGATCCGCGAGCGCTTGTTCGCGGGTGACCTCGCCGGTGGCGCGGCGCTCGCCGAGGAAATTCTGGGCGGCCACGAGCGGCGGATCATGCCCTACCAGCCCGTCGGCAACCTGCGCATCCACACGGCGAACACCGACACCGTCTCGACCTACCGGCGGGAGCTCGATCTTCCCACCGCAACCGCCACAACGACATTCGAAACCGAACGCGGTGCGGTCCGGCGGTCGGTCATCGCCAGCGCCGCACACGGCGTGATCGCGGTTCACATCGAATCAACAGTGCCTCGCTCCTTCACGATCGCGCTCGACCGGCAGTCGGTCGACGCGCATCCAGTCGCCTCTCGCAATGCAACGTATGACGCGGACGACAGTGAGATCGCCACCTGGACCGACGGCAACCGGATCGGGCTGATCGGCACCTTCCCCGAAGGCATCGACTTCACCGTCGAGGCGCGGATCTCCACCGATGACGGCGCGACCATCGCGCCCGCCGGGAACGACGGGGTCGAAATCTCGAACGCGACCGCGACCACGATCGTGCTGGCGATCGCCGTGCGGGTCGATCCGGACGACGTCGCGCCGGCCGACGCGGTGTCGTCTCAGCTCGATGCCGTGCCGCTCGACTGGGCCGCCCTCCACCGTGCTCACGTCGACGAGCATCGGCCCCTGTTCGATCGGGTCGGGCTCCGGCTCCCCTCGCCCGCGGCCGACCTGCCGCTGGCGGAGCGCATGGCGCGATTGCGCAACGGCGAGCGCGATCCGGGCCTGAGCGCGCTCTACTTCAACTTCGGCCGCTACCTGCTGCTCGGGTCGTCACGCCGCTGCGACCTGCCGGCCAATCTCCAGGGCGTCTGGAACGAGCATCTCTCCCCCGCCTGGCAGTCGGATTTCCACCTCAACATCAACCTCCAGATGAATTACTGGCCGGCCGAGGTCTGCAACCTGCCGGAGACCTTCGACCCCTTCGTCCGCTTCCTCGAACGGTTCCGTCCCTCGTCCGAGCAGGCCGCGCGGGATCTTTACGGCTGCCGCGGGCTCTTCCTGCCACACGCGACAGATGTCTGGGGCCGAGCCACGCCCGAGGCGCCCGTCTGCGACGTCTGGCAGGGCGCCGCCGCCTGGCTGGCGCAACACCTCTGGTGGCACTGGGAATACGGTGGCGACCGGGAGTTCCTCGCCGAGCGCGCCTACCCGTACATCCGCGACGCGGCGATGTTCTGGGTCGATTTCCTCGTGCCCGAACAGCGCGAAGGGCACCCGCTGGCCGGCAAGCTCGTCAGCGTGCCATCCAACTCGCCGGAGAACGCCTACTGGTGGGAGGGGCACAAGCTCCGCTACGGCATCGGCGCGACGATGGACCTCCTGCTCGCGCGTGAGGTGCTGAGCAACGCCATCGCCGCCTCCGAAGAGCTCGGCGTCGACGACAACCTGCGGGAGACGTGGCGCGAGACGATCGCCAATCTCGCGCCGTTGCAGATCGGCAAGCACGGTCAGTTGCAGGAGTATCTCGACGACTTCGACGAGCCCGAGCCGGGCCACCGTCACGTCTCGCATCTCTACGGCGTCTTCCCCGGCGACAGCATCACCGCCGAGTCGGACCCCGAGCACTTCGCGGCGGCGCGCGTTTCGCTGGAGCGACGTCTCGCCGAGGGCGGCGGGCACACCGGGTGGAGCCGCGCCTGGACCGCAGCCTTGTGGGCCCGCTTTGGCGAGGGCGATCTCGCCGGTGAGCACCTCGATGCACTCATCACCGATTTCGCCACCGACGCCTTGCTGGATCTCCACCCGCCGATGATCTTCCAGATCGACGGAAACTTCGGCGGCACGGCTGCCGTCGCCGAGATGCTGCTCCAGAGCCATGGCGGGGTGCTTCGCCTGCTCCCTGCCCTCCCCGCCCAATGGAGTGAGGGCGAGGTTACCGGGCTGCGCTCGCGCGGCGGTCACCTTGTCGACCAACGCTGGACGGCGGGCACGCTGGCCGAGGCGCGGATCTCCGCCGGCAGGGACGGCGACATCACCCTGCGGCTGCCCGGCGACGGTCCGTGGGAGATCATTCCGGACGCCGATGCCAAAGCCGCGTGGCAGGCATCCACAGCGGATGTCACACTTGCCGGAGTGACCGCCGGCGAGTCCCTGCTCGTTCGGCGGCTCGATCTGTAGAGCCGAGCGATGAAATGAGGGCCTCGTGCAGCCACCGAACCTGCGTCAACTGAACTCACCCGACCTTCCCAGCGGCAGGTCGATCCGCATCGGCCTGATCGCCATCATCGCGGTCCTGCTGCTCCTGCTCGCCTTCGGCGCATTTACGCGAGTCGACGCTGGCGAGGCCTGCGTCGTCCGGCGCTTCGGCGATGTCCGCCGAACGCTCACACCGGGGCTGCACATGAAGGTCCCGTTCGCCGAGAACACCGTCTGCTTCAGCACCCGATCGCTGGTGTACGAGGTCGTGGATGAGTCCGGTGGATCGAACGCCGACTACGTCGACTATCTGGTCGACGGCGTCACGGTTGACGGCCAGCCGCTGTCGATCACCTACACCGTCCGGTTCCGGGTCGCCCCCGAGCAGATCGAGTACGTCTTCGGCAACATTGCCCGGGATATGGATCAGCTGACCGAGCGCGTCGTCAAGTTCCACAGCCGCGCCGAGGTCCGGCAGGTGGTGAACACCAAGACGGCCGAGCAGCTCTATCTCGGTGGGCTCGACAGCATCAGCGTCGAGATCGAGGAAATCCTGCGGCCGCTCTTCGAGGAGAGCGGCGTCACGCTGGACTTCTTCGAGATCAAGCGGCCGAACTTCTCCGACGAGTACGAACAGGCGATCGAAGACAAGCAGATCGCGATCGAGCAGGCCGACCGCAGGCGGAATGAGATCCAGGTCGCCGAGCAGGAAGCCACGCGACTCAAGACGGAGGCCCAGGGCGAGGCCGACGCGCAGGTGATCCGGGCGCAGGGCGACGCCGACTCGCTGAAGATCCGGGCCGAGGCCTACAACGAAAACCCGATCCTCGTCACGATCGAGTACTACGAGGCGTTGCAGCAGGTCGACTGGGCGATCTTTGGTGCCGATGGCGGCGCGAACCCGATCATCCCGATCCCGCCGATGGATCAGGACGAGTCCGGCGCCCTCGTCCCTGACGCCACCCCCGTACCGGGCGACTGACG
>CBFGRG010000113.1:0-8361 GCA_965651105.1 uncultured bacterium
TCGAGCTGAATCGCCGTGCTCGGCGTGGTGTCGGAGCTCTCATCGCTTTGGGTGTCGATGCGGGCGTACCGCACCAGTCGCTCCTGCAGCTCCGTGTTGAAGTCGGCGTCCACCGGCTCTCTCCCTGGCCCAACAAGACACGAGGGCTCAATGACCATTTACATTCGTTGGCCTGAAAAACAAGGCTGGACAGCGATGCTCGGGCGATCCATCGCAAGAGTCGTGTCCAACGGTATCGATTGGGTCCCGGGGATGGTGATCGACACGAGCGGGCACTCAGGAAATGTCGCTCACATGGATGTTATGGATAGTAGTCTACACCGGAAACCGGGGACGTCAACTATCTTTTTTGGCCGCAATCGCGAAGTGCCGATGACGTTGCAAGGCACCATGAACAGGCCGTGGGGCGTGTGCGGCCACTCCCGCATCAGCAGCGTTTACGGTTCAATGCCGGGGCGCCGAGATGACCCCACTTGTCGTGCGCGAGCGACGGTGACAGCGCACTCGCGCATTGGCCCAACTTGACCATATGACCATGGTACACGAGCCAATACAGGCAGACAGGCGTATTATGGCCAGGTCGGACAAACGTCAGGCTGACTCAGCCATCGACTGGTCGTGCCAGCCGAAGACAGAAACGCCTGAAACGGGCGAAGGAGAGAATGGTGGCAGCACTTACCGTCGTGAAGTTCGAGGACCCCAACGGCGCCGAGCAGGCGGTTCGGGTTCTTGATGACCTGCAAAAGCAGCGGATCATCACCGTGCTCGATTCCGCAGTGGTGTCCTGGCCAGTCGGCGCGAAGAAGCCGAAGACTCAGCAACGCCACAATACAACCGGGGCCGGCGCGATGAACGGGGCGTTCTGGGGGATGCTGTTCGGGCTCATTTTCTTCGTGCCACTGCTTGGCGCAGCCATCGGCGCTGCATGGGGAGCGCTCTCCGGTTCGCTCGTCGATGTCGGCATCGATGACGAGTTCATCAAGAAAACCCGCGAGCAGGTGACCGAGGGAACCTCCGCCGTGTTCCTGCTCTCGCAGGATGCCGTCGTCGATCGCGTCGCCGAAGCGTTCAAGGCACTCCCTCCCTACGAGCTGATCGCCAGCAACCTTTCGGGCGAGGAAGAAGGCAAGCTTCGCGAGGTGTTCTCGGCCTAGCGAACGCGCGGATGCGCAGCCGGGCGATACGATGAGGGTCATCATCGTATCGCCCGTTCTGTATCCAGGGACCGTCGAGCGCCGCAGGTGTCACAGACGGGAGTCGCGATGAAGCAGTTCGGCCTGGCCTTCGGGCTGATAGTCCTGATCTCACTCTTCGCGACACCGGCGGCGGCTCAGGATGCCCCGCAATCTCCCGCGCAGGAGCTCGCCGACCGCTATGCCCCGGTCGTCTACGTGCGTGAGCAGGATCACGCCTGCGCAATGCCGCCACAGGGAGGTGAGCCCTACCTGCCGCTGCCGGTGGAAATGGTGCTTGGCAACGAGCGTGTCCTGATCCGCGACAGCGAGAACGGCGACCAGGTGGTCGCCACCGGTCCGAACGCGACCGAGCTGGCGACCTACGGCCCCGAAACCTACATGGATTTCCCCGGCGATCCCCGGAGGCCAGGATGCACCTACGAGATTGACGAGCGCTTCCGGATCGAGCAGTTCGACCTGGTACCGACCACCTACGCCCGAGTGGTGATCGATGCGGAAAAGCAGCGTCTCGCACTCCAGTACTGGTTCTTCTGGTACTACAACGACTGGAACAACACGCACGAATCCGACTGGGAGATGATCCAACTCTTCTGGGACGATGTCGGTGGCGTCGAAGACGCGCTGGAGCGGCCGCCGGACCGAGCCGGCTATTCCCAGCACGGCAACGGCGAGATGGCGGACTGGGATGATCCGAAGCTCGACCTCGAGGACGAGACGCACCCGCGTGCCTACCCCGCCGCCGGCTCCCACGCGACGTTCTACTCCAACGAGACCTTCCTCGCCTGGGGCGAGCGCAACTCCGGTTTCGGCTGCGACGTCTCCCGGGGACCCTCGGTACGGACAGAGGTGGATGCTGTCCTCGTGCCGGACGAGATCGACCCGGACGGTGAGTGGGCCTGGCTGCTGTACGAGGGGCGCTGGGGCGAGCGCCAGCCCGGACCGTTCAACGGCCCCGTCGGCCCCAACCTCAATTCCCGCTGGATCGACCCGTGGGAGGCATCCGAGAACTGGCGTCCCTTCAGCATCGTGGTACCCGGTTCGAAGGCGCTCGGCCCGACCATGACCGATGCATTCTGCGGCCTGACCGAGGCGGGATCGCGCGCGCTCATCTTCGCGGTGGTCTACCCCTGGATCGGTCTGCCCGCCTTCGGGGCGGTCGTCGCCGCATTCGCGCTTCTCTACAGCCGATCCCGCGCCCTCTTCCGCCGGGCGATCCGCCTCTATCGAGAGCATTGGCAGGTGTTCGCCGGTATCGGCATCGTCGCCATCCCGATCGGTATCGGCTTCAACCTGCTCCAGGCATTCCTGATCACCCGGAACCCGCTCGAGTACGTCGTCGAATGGTTCGACAACACCGCCGGGGCCCGCCTGACGGCCGTGGCCGCGGTCGGCGGCGTGCAGCAGCTTGCGATGCTGCTGATCATCTCGCCGGCGGTGATCCAGGCCGTGGTCGACATCCACCGCGGGCGACCCGCCAGCGTGGCGCGGTCGTATCGCCTCGCCGCACAGCGGTCACCGGCGATCGCGGCCGCCTTCGCGATCGTGTTCGTCCTCGCCGGCGTTCCGGCCCTGCTCCTGATCGGGCTGCCGATCGCCATCTGGCTCATCGTCCGGTGGCAGTTCTTCGTCCAGTCGCTCGTCTACGACAGGGAGCAAACCGGCACCGGCGCCCTGCGCGAGAGCGCAAACCTGGTCGAGGGCCGATGGTGGCGGACGCTGGGGACGGTGTTCCTCTTCGACCTGCTCGCCACGATTCCCGGCATCCTGGTCGGGTTCGTCCTGCTCACGCTGGGAGGCGCCGCCGTCGGACTGGCCAACGGCGCCAGCAGTGTCCTCTACGCCCTGGCGATCCCGCTGGCAGTAATCGCCATCACCCTCATGTATCTCGATCGCAAGGCGGAGGCGACTCCATCGGAGGATGTGGGAGAGGCGCGCCTGACCTGATCGTATGGAATCCGGGCAATCAGCGCGGAATTCGACCCGTCGGTCGTCAAGTTGGTGACGAAGGCGTCGCTACAGCACCGGCAGCCTGACCAGGTGGTAAAGACCGTAGAGCAGGAAGGTCGCTGCAAACCCGACCAGCAGCATGCGGGGTGGTCGCCGTCGGATCCGGTTCGACAACGCCGCGAAGAACAACACGGCAGCCAGGTAAAGCGTGTTGAGCACGTAGGCGGAGCTCTGTGAGCTGGCTTGCACGCCCTCGTCGAACAGGCGGGTCGCCTCCTCCTTGAGCCGATCGGATTCCAGCTGGTTCGGCACGACATACTCCGGCATCTCGAGCGGAGTCGTCGGCGCGTCGTCGCTGATCAGGGGGTCGGTCGCCAGCCAGACCGCCACGGCAGGAGCGAGTCGGTCGGAGAACTGGCTCTCGAAAAACTCCATCAGCTCTGGCCGGTCTTCCGCGTAGGCACTGGCATAGCTGTTGAATGTCGCGATGTCGGTCATCCGGTCGAGGTGGGCGTTGGTGGCTGCCTCGTTCGACTGCACGCGTTGCGACGACGCCTGCGAATAGAGCCTCGACTGCGCCCCGCCCCACTCCGACGCCTGGTACCCGCTCCACGCCGTCGCCAGCGTCGCCGTCGCCAGGAGCAGGACCGCCAGGGTCTCGAGCCAGGAATCGAGCTCCCTGGCCTCGAACCACGCCCTCAAATTGCTCACCGACCCGCCACCCTGTCCTGACGCCTCAACATCTCCCCTGTCGACCGACTCCACGAATAAGCCCCCTTCTCCCGATCAGTCGTTGTCCGGCGCTCAGCAAGGCGAGAACAGCGTGGCGCCCCGCTCTGACCTGCCTCGATACGCGCTAGCGATCATCGATTGGCGGCCTGCGGCGGCGACGCGGTGGCCGCGACTCCCCGGCAGCATCCCGGCGCGCGTCATAGTCGGGATCATACTGGCCCGAACCGCGTCGTCGGGGCGGCATCGGCTCGCCCTGCGCCGGTCGACGCCGGCGCGGTGGCATCGGCTCATCCTGCGGCACTCGGCGACGGCGTGGCGGCGCGTCGTACTGTTCGTCAACGTAGTCATCCTCGTACGCATCGCGCGGCTCGACCGGCTCCCTGCGGCGGCGCGGGCGTTCCTGCCTCCGTCCCCTGTCCGCCCGACCCGGATCGTCGGGATACGGCGTTCCGGGGATGTCGTACCCTTCTTCTTCCGTTTCGATCGCCTGGCGCCGCAGCGGCATCGGCCGGGTCGCGAGCGGGTCGGCCAGCTTGAAAATCTGGTAGAGGATGATCGCGCCGAAGGTCCCGAGCGTGATCCCCTCGAACGTGAAGTTCCCCCAGGTCACGGTGTAGTTCGCCGCGCCGACGATAAGCGCCACCGCCGCGACGAAGAGATTGACGCCCCGGCTGAAGTCGACCCGATTCTCGACCCAGATCCGGGCGCCGGTGATGGCGATCAGGCCGAACAGCACCGTCGCGACACCGCCAAGCACGCCGGATGGGATCGAGCCAATCAGCGCGCCGAATTTCGGCGAGAGCCCGAGCACGATGGCGACACCCGCGGCGATGACGAAGATCGCCGTCGAGTAGACCCGCGTGACCGCCATCACGCCAATGTTCTCGGCATAGGTCGTCACGCCGGTTCCGCCACCAGCGCCAGCGACCATCGTCGCGACGCCATCGCCGATGAAGCCGCGGCCCAGCCACGGCATCAGGTTGCGCCGGGTCATTGCCGACACGGCCTTGATGTGACCGGTGTTCTCCGCAACCAGCACCACGGCGACGGGCGCGATCACCGAGATCGCGTTCCATTCGAACGACGGCGTCTGGAAGTCGGGAAACCCAACCCAGGCGGCCTCCCGCACCGGATCGAAATCCACCCCGCTGATATGGACGGCCCCGAGGTCCCGACCCCCGGTGCTTGTGCCACCGAGAATGAGCGCCACGACATAGCCGAAGACCGTTCCCAGCAGGATCGGCAGGCGGCCGATGACGCCTTTCGTCATGAGGGCGATCACGAAGATGGCGAGAATCGTGATCAGCGCCAGCCAGCCGTCCTGGTCGACGAGCCCCTTCGCGGCGCCGGCGAGGTTGAGCCCGATGATGGCGACCACCGCGCCGGTCACGAGCGGCGGCATCAGCGCGTCGATCCAGCCGGAACCGGTGTAGTCGACGATGAACCCGATGATCGTGTAGATGAGTCCGGCGACGACGATGCCGCCGAGCGCCTTGGGAATCTCGGCCGCGTTGAAGGTCCCGAGCGCGATCGAACCCGTGACCGCGGCGACCGGCGCGATGAACGCGAAGCTCGACCCGAGATAGCTCGGGATTCGCCCACCGGTGACGACGAAAAAGATCAGCGTGCCGACGCCGGAAAAGAAAATCGCGACGTTCGGCGGGAACCCCATGATCAGCGGCGCGATCACGGTCGAGCCGAACATCGCCAGGACGTGCTGAAGGCCCATCGCAAACGACTGCCCCCACGGCAGCCGCTCGTCGGGGCCGATCATGCCGGACCGCTTTTCGGTCCATCCCCCTAGCGCGTTGAGCCCTGACAGCATCTCCTGCAGGTTGGGTCGCGTCGCCACAGGTCCTCTCCTCCCCCTGGAGACACCCGGGCGGGTGGTCATGGCGGCGCACTGCCGGCATGCGTGAGTTGCCCGTTCGGGTGATGGTCAGTGGATCGTCTATGTAACTGCCTGCGTATTGTCGCGGCACCGTGCGCGCGGTGCAACCCTTGCGCCGCCCCGACCCGCTGCGCGCTAGGCGATGGCAGCCAGGCCGAACGACTCGCGAAGCTGCGCCAACCCTGCCGGGATGCCTTCGTCCGGGTGCGCCTTGCCCTCGAATTCCATCGAGAGATACCCGGTGTAGCCGATCTCGGCGAGCATGCCGGCAACGCGACGGTAGTCGATCTCCGGCTCGACCAGCATCCCGCCACCGAGGTAGACCTTGGCATGCACAACCGCCAGGTCATCGAAGAAGCGCGCCATCTCGGCGTACTGATCGGGGCGGTGAAAGAAGTTCCCGAGGTCCAGCACGTACTTCAGCCAGGGTGAACCGACCCCATCGTGAATGCGCGCGCAGCCGTCGGCGGTACCGGTCAGCCCCCAGTGGTTCTCCAGCACCAGCGTCACGCCACGCTCACCAGCGTAGGCAGCCCCCTCCTTCAACGCGGCGATCGCCCACTCGAATCCCTCGTCCTCGGTGTGTCCTTCGGCCGGTGGCTCCTCGCCGCCATGCTCCAGCATCTCGGCGAACGTTGAGGTGGTGTGCCATCGCCCACCGTGCGCACGCACAAATGGCGCGCCGAATGCCTCGGCGATGTCGACCGCCTGCTTCAGTTTGACGAGCTCCTCGTCGCGCCGTGCGGGGTCGGGCTGCACCGGATTGTGGCTGGCCGCAACCGTCACCGGTGTGATTCCGCGAATCGCCGCGTGCTGCCGAAGCTCGCGGAGACGCGCCGGAGCGGTCGCGTCGTTGATGGCGAAATGCTCGTAGAGCACTTCCAGCCCACTGACGCCGTGATCGGCACAGGCGTCGATCATCTGCTCGATGGTTGGTGCGTCGTTGCCTTCGGGACCGCCCCCGAAGCGATGAAACGAATACGACGAGATCGCGAGCTTCACTGGCATGGTCCCGGGTCCTCTTCTGGAAACGCGACCGGCCTGGCCGGCGCAGCGGAGATCATGGGCGCGATGGTACGGTCCGGCACCTGCTACCGCAAGCCCTCGTTGTCAGCAGGCTCCTCGACGATCATGATGGTGCCGTCGCCTTCGGCAGGAGCGAACCAGTGGCCGCTGATCCTCGCATCGGCCAGCGGACCGGTCACGGTGCCCTCGACGACACGCAACTGGCTGGTGGCGCCGTCCTCGGCAAACACGCCGGTGTGCTCGAACACAACCGAGCCGCTGTGCTGCCCGATCTGCCCCTCGAAGAACTCGTAGCCGGTGTAGGGAACCGGCCCGCCCGGCGTGTAGACCATCACGATATCGATCGTGCTGGTGCCGGACACCTCTCCGAAATAGGACACGGCGTAGTGCGCGACCGTGTGCCTGAGCGCATGCGGCCCGCCAGGCAGCTCACGCTCGTCCCATGCCGACACGGTGAAAGTGCTAGTCAGAGTCCGTGGCATCGTTGCTCTCCAATGGTCTCTACGGAGGATCGAGCTCCTCCGCGTGCGTAGTGAGCCTACCAGTCTCGGGTCGGGTCCCCGTCAGCCCGTTGGCAGATCGATGCCGTCAACCTACGATGATCCCACCACTATTCATGGACGTTGCAGGGAGAGCCAGATGCCACTTTGGACAAGAAACGATGCCCAGAGCCCGGAGCGCGTGCTGGTGACCGGCGCCGCCGGCACACTCGGACGGGCCGTGACGAGCGAGCTTCTCGATCATGGCTACGCCGTCCACGCCATCGACCAGCACCGGCCCGACACCCTGCCGGATGGTCCGATCTGGTTCGTCCAGGCCAGTCTCCACGATGTCGGCCAGGTGGCGTACGCCATGAGCCGATGCGCTGCCGTCATCCATCTCGGCGCGATCCCCAGCCCGTATGCGCATGCGGATGAAGTCGTCTTCCGAAACAACACGTTGGCGACGTTCAGCGTGTTTCAGGCAGCATCGTTGCTTGGTATCGACCGAGTCGCCTTTGCCAGCAGCGGCTCGCTGTACGGCACCGCCTGGACCCCGAAGCGATTCTACTTTCAGTACGCGCCGGTCGATGAGTCGCATCCCTTCCTCCCGCATGACGTCTACGCGCTGAGCAAGGAGGTCGACGAGGCGACGGCACGGATGTTTGTGCGACGCGAGCACATGAGCGCCGCGGCGCTGCGATTCCACTGGATCGCCACGCGGGAGCAGCTCCTTGCGCGGGTGCGGGAGAGCGGCGACGAGGTGACACCGGTCGGTGGGCGCAGTCTTTGGGGCTACGTCGATTTGCGTGATGCGGCACGCGCCTGCCGGCTTGCGATCGAAGTCGCGAAGGTACGTCCCTACGGATTCCGGCCGTTCAACATCGTGGCGGCAGACACGCTGATCAATGTGCCGACCGAGGAGGCGATTCGCCGAGCGACGCCCGACACCGAGATCCGCTCACCCCTGCCAGGTTTCACCGGGGGCTTCGACATCTCTTCGGCGAGAGAGATCCTCGGATGGCTCCCCGAACACTCCTGGCGCGACGACTCGTAGCGGCGACTTGGCGGCGCACCCAGCATCATGGGA
>CBFGRG010000114.1:0-8360 GCA_965651105.1 uncultured bacterium
GGCTGATCGCCCTCACCGGCGACTGGGAGCGCGCGCTGGAGGTCAACAACGCTTTCCTCGAGCGCTTCCCGCGTGACGCCCAGGCGCTCAATCGCAAGGGACGCGCGCTGCTCGAGCTTGGGCGGCTGCAGGAAGCGTGGGATGCCTATTCGGAAGCGCTCAATGCCGACCCGGCCAACATGATCGCCCGCCGAAACCTGCAGCGCCTCGAAATGCTGGCCGCCAGCGACTCCCCGATTGTCGGCGCTGGCGAGCAGGTCTCGTCGCCGCGAGGCGGGGTTTTCATTGAAGAACCCGGCAAGACATGGGTCGACGAGTTGACCCGTGCTGCGGACGACGGGGTTCTCGCAACGATCTCGCCGGGCGAACAGCTCGACTTCAAGATCGATGGTGCCAACGTGCTGGTGTCGTCCCGCGACGGGAAGCACCTTGGCGAGCTCGAGCAGCGCATCGCACAGCGCCTGATCGAGCTCATCGCCGCTGGCATCGAGTTCGAGATTTACGCCCTCGGCATGTCTGGCCACAGCCTCCGGTTCATCCTTCGGGAAACGCACCGCGATCCGTCGCTCGTCGGCCGGATGGGCCTGCCGCGCCAGAACCGCATGACGATCGAGCTCATGCGCGAGCGCGAGCTGCTGTCGCAGCGTGAGGAAGCGGACTTCTCCTTCGGCGACGAGGACGAAGACGACGAAGACGAGGAAGTTGAAGAAGAGGACGACGTCGAGGACGATGACGATACGGAGATTGACGAGGAAGCCGCATCGTACGTCGACTCGTCGGTCGCCGATGACGATGGCGAAGCGCCAATGTGATCCTCGGCTTTCAGCCAGCTTTCAACGTGCAAAGAAACACCCCGGGGCACAGGCCTCGGGGTGTTTCACGTTTTCTGTTCCGATGACGCGGACTCTGCCGAATCGCCGACCGTTGTGGGGCCATTCGCGCAGGTGCAACAGGGGGCCGTCTGCCCGCAGTCGCAGGCGACCGCTAGCCTTCCAGGAAGAGCAGTACGCCGATCATGACGACGAAGCAGATCACGGAATAGATCGTCAGGCGCCACAAGTCACGGCGGACGAACCGATACTCGGTCTCCGGGTCCATCGTCGGCGCCATCGTCGCGCTCGCCCGCTGTCCCCGCTTGCGCTCATCGAGGTTGAGCGGCGCCATCCGCGGGGCAGTCCCGCTTCGCTGAGGGGTCTTGCCTTGCTGCGCGCGTCGCTGCCGGCGCTGCCTGCGGCGCTCAGCCGCCTGGGACTTGGTATTGTGCGGAGGTGCCATACGATTGTGTTCCTCAATTGCTGATGACTAGCGTCGAACGCGACCACTGGTGTCGACCGTCTCACCGGTCGTTCCCTGAAAACCCGGGCGGAATCCGTTGCGATTGCCCGTGATGTTGGCGACATGCTCAAGGACAACGTCATCCGGGGCGAAGCGCACCATCATGCGCAGCAGCATAATCAGGCCGACGGCGATCACCCCGAGGTCGTCCACCTGCCCTGGTCCGATGAGAAAGTCCGGCACCACATCGACCGGGGACAGCACGTAGGCAAGGATCAATGCCGGGCCGACCTTCTTGATCCAGCCGGCCACGCGCTCGTCACGCAGCAGGCCCCAGGCAAGCTGGACGCGCTGGAAAATCGTCAAGGAATCGATATCCATGGACGCGATACACCTCCGTTCGCGCGTTCGCGAATCTCGCCAAGTATAGTCGCTCACCACCCGTTGCCAGCGTGCGCCCGTGCGAGAGCAAGGTCGTCGGGCGTATTGACGTTGAACACCGACCAGCGATCCGTGTCGCTACGGCCAGGGTCGTCGAGATCCAGTGGCGCCAGATCCCCCAGCCGCGCGAGTGCCCCCAGCGAACGCTCGTTTCGATCGATCGCTTCGCGAAGCCTGGGCGCGGACTCGCGGTCCCACACGGCATGAAGCGGGTGACCGCCTCGCAAATCGGTCGCGATCACGCCGCGCCCTGTTCGCACAGCCAGTTCACCCATCTCGCGCAGCAGTGCGGCATCGAGAAACGGCATGTCGCAGGCCACCACCACGCAAAACCGGTGGCCGGCGGAGTCGAGCGCCGTCACGATACCATCGGCGGCGCTGGTTCCGTTATCGATCACGAGCGGACAAGCACGCAGCGGCCTCGGTATCTGCCAGTCAGCGGCGCCGACGAGGAAGACATCGTCCGATACCGAACGCAACATCGCAACGGTGCGTTCCACCAGCGTTGAGCTCCCCTCGGCAAGGCGCAACAGTGCCTTGGGCTCGCCCATACGCCGGCTCCGCCCACCGATCAGCACCGCCGCCGATATGCTCGCTCGAGTCATCCCTGTCACCTGTCGCGTTCAATCCGCTGGTCGCAGCCGTGGGAGAAATGTATAATCCTTTATCAAATGCCCTGCACCGACGAATGGGCAAGGACGTGGGACGAGAGGAGGCCCCCATGTCACACATTGAAACAACACCATAGCGATGTCCCGCACCCGCAGTCCCCGCTGCCGGGTGCGATCTGTTTTATGGCCGTACTCCCGCAGCGGCCGGGTATTCGGGAACCACGTCGTCGGTGCAGGGGCTGATACGCCTTCAGCAGGGGACGCGCCGGGCCTCACCAACCCGGCAAAAGGAAGGAGCCACGGCTCATGTACTCCAGCATGATCGGCAAGATCGAGAAGGCGCACCGCTACGCGCGCGAGCCAGAGCGTGTCAAGTTTCAGGATTTCACGGCGACCTTCGAGGGTGGCCACGATAG
Source organism: uncultured bacterium (assembly GCA_965651105.1). Taxonomy (GTDB): domain Bacteria; phylum Chloroflexota; class Chloroflexia; order Thermomicrobiales; family UBA6265; genus JACCVC01. The sequence goes on from CBFGRG010000114.1 coordinate 2,744, forward strand.
CTACACCGTGTCGCACACAGAGCGCGGGTGGGAATGCTCCTGCCACACGTTCGAAACGCACGTAATCGGCACATGCAGCCATATCATGGCCATGCAGCAGATGCTCGGCGAGATGCTCCCCGACGAGACCCGCTACGATACTGAAGAAGTCATCGCAGCGGCGAGTTAATTCAGCTCGAACCGGATCGACCGGTCAGGCACATCCTGGCGCTGCCCGCCGTCCTGCGGCAATGGCATCGTCAGGATGCGTCCGTCCGGGAGTCGCTCGGCGGCCGCCATGGTCTCGTCCGCCTCCTGGATGCGCACGATGTTGTAGGTCCGCTCGGGCCGGCTTGCGGCCGGCACCCCGAACTGCCGCAGCACGAGCCACGCCGCACTTCCCCATGTTGCCGCCGCGGCGCGCCATCGCGTTCGCATCAGCCCGCCTCCCCGGCGCTTGCAGGCAGGGCCGGGAACTGCTCGAAGCGCGAAACCGGCATGATGAACACCACCGCGCCGCCCACCGTTACGTCGTGCACGCCGATCGGAAACCATTCGATGAACTCGTGCTCGGTGGGGTCGTATGACACCTCGGATCGCGGCTCGCAGGTCGCCCGGATGATCTCCAGGCACTCCCCCACCCGCTCCGCCGGAACACCCATCAGCACCGTGGCGTTTCCCATACGCAGAAAGCCCCCGGTGCTGACAATCTTCGTCGCGCGCATGCCGGCGGCGGTTACCTCGGTGAGAAGCCGGTCACTGTCGTACGCCTGAATTACCGCGATGATGAGCTTCATTCAGAGAAGATCCCTGGCTGGATGCGCGTTGTCTAGCAGAGGAGCGGCCCCTGGAGCCGCCCCTCCTGGCGCATCCTAGTCAGCCGGGGCCGCCAGCGCAAGCCCCGCGGCGTTGGCAATCGCCTCCGCCTTGTCAGTCTGTTCCCACGGCAGGTCGAGATCGGTCCGACCGAAGTGACCGTAGGAAGCGGTCTGCCGGTAGATCGGCCGGCGAAGGTCAAGATTCTTGATGATCGCGCCGGGGCGCAGATCGAAGTGTTCCCGCACCAGCCGCTCGATCTCGACATCGGACACCCGGCCCGTGCCGAAGGTCTCACACATGATCGAAACAGGCTGGGCCTTGCCGATGGCATAGGAGATCTGGATCTCGAACCGATCCGCCAGCCCGGCCGCGACGACATTCTTCGCCACATACCGCGCCGCGTACGCCGCCGAGCGGTCGACCTTTGTCGGATCCTTGCCCGAGAACGCGCCACCACCGTGTCGCGCCATGCCGCCGTAGGTATCGACGATGATCTTGCGGCCCGTCAGGCCAGCATCGGCGACCGGTCCGCCGATCTCGAAGCGCCCGCTCGGATTCACGTAGTAGATCGTCCGATCATCCAGCATCTCGGCCGGGATCGTCGCCTTGATCACCTTCTCGATGACGTCGCGCTCAATGGTCCCGTTTTCGACGTCCTTCGTGTGCTGCGTCGACACAACCACCGTGTCGACCCGCACCGGCTTGCCGCCCGAGTACTCGACGGTCACCTGGCTCTTGCCGTCCGGCAGCAGGTAACCCAGCTCGCCCGACTTGCGAACCTCGGACAGCCGGCGCGACACCTTGTGCGCCAGCGCGATCGGCATCGGCATCAGCTCCGGTGTCTCCCGGCAGGCATATCCGATCATCATGCCCTGATCGCCCGCGCCGGTGAGGTCTTCCTCGTCGCCGAGCTCACCGCCTCGGCGCTCCAGCGCCGTGGTGACGCCCGCCGAGATTTCCGGGCTCTGCTCGCGCAGCGAGACGAAGACGCCACAGGTGTCGGCGTCGAGCCCGTGGCTCGAGTGCGTGTAGCCGATGTCGGTGAGGACCTCGCGCACCACTTCCTGAATGTCGATGTAGGTGTTGGTCGTAATCTCGCCGAAGACGAAGACGAGCCCTCGCGTCGCCGACGTCTCGCAGGCGACCCGGCTGGCAGGATCCTCCGCCAGCGCCGCATCGAGCACTGCGTCGGAGATCTGGTCGCAAATCTTGTCCGGGTGCCCTTCCGTCACGGATTCGGACGTGAAGAGCACACGCTCCGCGGTGTCGAATGTCGTGGCCATGACGATATTCCTCATCATGGCGGCCCGCAGCGGCGGCCGCCGATTGAATGGGAAAGAGCCCGCTGCGCTCGATGCCGGAACGAGGGCTACTCGGTCTCCCAGGAGTCGAGGTACTTCTCCTGCTCGGCCGTCAGCGTGTCGATCTCGACGCCCATCGCCTTCAGCTTGAGCGCGGCGATCTGCTTGTCGATCTCCGTCGGCACGATGTAGACCTTGTTCTCCAGCTCGTCATGGTGCTTCGTGATGTACTCCGCGCCAAGCGCCTGGTTGGCGAAGCTCATGTCCATCACGCTGGCCGGGTGTCCCTCGGCCGCCGACAGGTTGATCAGCCGCCCGTCAGCCAGCACGATCACCCGCTTGCCATCGAAGCTGTACTCCTCGACGAACGGGCGGAGCTGTCGACGCCCCTCACCCGCCATCTCGCCGAGCGCCTTGAGGTTGATCTCGGAGTTGAAGTGACCCGCGTTCGCGAGGATCGCGCCGTCCTTCATCGCCTTGAAGTCCTCAACGTCGATCACATTGACATTTCCGGTCGCCGTGACCATCAGGTCGGCGACTGCCGCAGCCTCGACGATCGGCATCACCCGGAAGCCGTCCATCGCCGCTTCGAGCGCGCGGGTCGGGTCGATCTCGGTGACGATCACCTGGGCGCCCATGCCGCTCAACCGCATCGCGACGCCCTTGCCGCACCAGCCGTATCCGGCGACGACGGCCGTCTTGCCGGCGATCAGCAGATTGGTCGCCCGGAGGATTCCGTCGATCGAGCTCTGGCCGGTGCCATAGCGATTGTCGAAGAAATGCTTGGTATCGGCGTCGTTGACGGCGATGATCGGGAACTTGAGAACCCCGGCCTTCTCCATCGCACGCTCGCGAATGACGCCGGTGGTGGTTTCCTCGGTGCCGCCGATGATGTCGGGCAGCATCTCCGGATAGTCGCGGTGAATCGTCGCGACCACGTCGGCGCCGTCGTCGATCACCAGGTTCGGCTTGTGCGCGATCGCCGAGTGAATGTGCCGGTCGTAGGTCTCCGCGTCTTCACCCTTGATCGCGAACACCGGGATGCCGGCGTCGACAAGCGCCGCAGCGACGTCGTCCTGGGTCGAGAGCGGGTTGCTGGCACACAGCACGGCATCCATGCCGCCTGCCTTGAGCGTCAGCGCCAGGTTGCCCGTCTCGGTGGTGATGTGGGCGCAGGCGAGCATGCGGAGCCCCTTGAAGGGCTGTTCCTTCTCGAATCGCTCGCGAATCTGCGCCAGCACGGGCATCTCCCGCGCGGCCCAGTCGATTCGCCGGTGGCCTTCCGCCGCCAGCGACGGATCCTTGATGTCGAAGTTTCGCGTGTCAGTAGAAGTCACTGCCATTCTGTCTGTTTCCTCCCGGATTCGCTCTTCGCAAGCGGCGCTTCAGCGCGCCGCCGTTGCCGCCAGGTCGTCCGCACGCAGCCGCCCGGCATAGTCAGGGAACGATTGTTCAAACCGCTCGATGAACTCATCGATCGTGTAGCGCTGTTCCTGCGTGCCGTAATGCTCGATCGGATACGTCGCCGCTTGCGCCGCAATCCGGCCGACCACGTCGAGATCGACGCCGAGCAGCAGTCCCTTGATCAGGCCCGCTCGGTAGGCATCCCCGGCACCGGTCGGATCGACCATACCGCGGAGCGGCGCCACCGGAATGTGGACGCGCTCGCCGCCGGTCCGGATCTCCGACCCATTGTCGCCGTAGGTGACCACCGTCATCTCGACCTTCCGCTCGATATCGTCCAGCGACAGGTCGGTCTTTCGTCCAATCATGGAGTATTCGTAATCGTTCGCAACTACCACGTCGGCCAGCTCGATCCCTTCGGCGAGCTGCTCGCCGGTCAGGATCGGGATTTGCTGCGACGGGTCGAAAACCAGCCTGGCACGCGACGCCGCGACCTCGCGGACATGGCGCATCATCCCCTCGGGGTCGTGCGCGCCCACGATCGCGTAGTCAGCCTCGTTGGCGGCCGCCGTGAGATCGATATCCCGCGAAGCGCTCATCGCTCCGGGATAAAACGACACGATCTGATTTCCGTGCATGTCCGCGTTCAGGAATCCCGACGCGGTGTATTCGCCCGGCACGACCTTCACGCCGCTGGTATCGACGCCGACCTCTTCCAGCGCCTGCCGGTACTCATCAAAGTCCTCACCCACCGAGCCGATCAGCGCCGACCGCTCACCGAGCAGGCCGAGCGACCAGGCGATGTTGCCGCCCACGCCGCCGCGATGCTTCTTCAGGCTGTCGATCAGGAAACTGACGGAGAGGACATGTGCCTTCTCGGCGAGGATATGGTCCGCAAAGGAACCATTGAAGGACATGATTTGATCAAACGCGATCGACGCGCTGACCACAACTCTTGGCGATGACGTCACGTGGTGACACCCCCCAGGTTCGATATAGGCGCGAGACGCCAACGCTCGGTGACTGCGGCGGGTGGGCCAGAAATCGACACACACCAACCGGCTGGGCTACCGAATCGGCGCCAGATTACCGTCAAGAGAATACCACGGGGGCTCGGCCGCCCCGTTTCACGAGCGAATAACTGCCGCAATTGCGCGCTCGATCGCGGCATCAGGGACGCCACGTACGATCTCCACTCCGCCGTCAGGATTCGGCAGGATCCATTGCTGCTCGCCGGACACCCGCTTCTTGTCGTGCAGCATGAGCCGGCGGACCGACTCGGCATCGACAACGGCCTCGACCGGAAGGCCGAAACCGCGCAGGGTCGCGACAACGCGGCCGACATCCTCCTCCGCGACCCGGCCGAGCTCCGCACCCAGTCGCATCGCGCCGTGCAGGCCGACGGAGATCGCCTCACCGTGCAGCATCTGATACCCTGCCGCCTCCACCGCGTGCCCGATCGTGTGACCAAAATTGAGAATCGCGCGCAGCCCCGCTTCTCGCTCATCGGCCTGCACGACCGATGCCTTGATCGCCACGTTGCGCGAGATGATCGCCGGCAGAAGCGGCGAGGTGCGGTCTCGCAGCGCTGGCGCATTGGCGGCGATCAAACTGAAAAGCCCGCTGTCGCCGGCCGGCGTCGATGGCTCGATCAGGCCATGCTTGATGATCTCGGCCCAGCCCGATCGGTACTCTCGCTCCGGAAGCGTTTCCAATAACGTCGGGTCGGCCAGTACCAGTTGCGGCTGGTAAAACGCCCCAATCAGGTTCTTGCCCGTCGCATGGTTGATGCCTGTCTTGCCACCTACGCTGCTGTCGACCATCGCCAGCAAGGTGGTCGGTATCTGCACCAGGCCGACACCGCGCAGCACGACCGCGGCGGCAAACCCGACGAGATCGCCGGCGACACCACCCCCGAGCGCCACCACGACATCCGATCGCTCGATGCCGCCGTCCAGCAAGCCATCAAGAATGGCCGACAAACCGGAAATCGACTTGCTGGCTTCTCCCGATGGGAATGTGAGCGTGCGCACCTCCAGGCCGGACGCGGCCACCGCCGCCAGCGTCGATTCGAGATGGTGCGCCGCCACCTGCTCGTCGGCAACGACCCACAC
>CBFGRG010000115.1:0-8343 GCA_965651105.1 uncultured bacterium
TTTCAGCTCGGTCGCAGCCGAGGGATACCAGCCCAATCGCGACCGAAAGATCGGGCTTCGGAGAGGAAAGTTGTGAAGTGATACTGGCGTCGTCACGTTTCCTTCAGACGTCAGCATACTCAAGAGGGATGTAGGGGTGTTTTTCATGCCAGGCGACTGGCTAACGTCGCCCGAGGCGGCTAATTGATCTGCGGACCACGGCGGTTCTGCAAGAATGATGAGTCGTGTGTCACCGCGCTCCGGAGGGAGCCAACGAGCTCCCGCGAGAATCCTCTCGTCAGTTTTCAAGGTTCAGGCGGCCTCGAATCGTTATCGCGCCGCTCGCGAGTCTTTCTGTCTCGTCTAGTCGATATCATATCATCGCGATATCGAGTTGTCCAGTCCAGCATATGGCCAATTTGCGATGACCGTATGTTGCATGCCTGATTACTACGCAACACCCGTGCCATGCGCACGCGCCGCCTCGCTGGCGCGACACCGCAGCGCTTCCCCAACCCGCGCCAGGTGGCCGGCGTCGATGGCGTAATACTTCATGCCGCCGCGCGGATGCACCTCGACCAACCCTGCCCGCTCGAGCTGCGACAGATGGCGGGAGACGGCCGATTGCGCGATGCCCAGCCGCCCCACGATCTCGTTGGCGTACAGCTCCCCCGACCCGAGCAGATCGAGAATGCGCAGGCGGTTGGCATCGCCCAGCGCGCGGAGCGCCTCGAGCAAATCCGAGCTGACCATGTCCGCGGACGGGTCAACATCGAGCTCGATCGCATCGTCGGTCGCTTTCGGCGCCTCGAGGGGCGCACCGCTCAGCACGTACTCCGCGCTGAAGAAGATGATGACGTTGGGCGGATACAGCACATAGCTCATGAACGAGCCGAGATGCATCGACGGGACGAAAATCACCCGCGCTGCCTTGCCGAGTCCCGCCGCCAGTGTGGTCGGGATGCGGTTGCCGGTCAGCTCCCCGAACGCGGTTGGCAGCCCTTTCACGGCTGCTGCCTGCGCGATGCGACCGGCCTCGTGCAGCCGGTCGCGATTCCGCTCGTATTCAGCGTGGTAGGCGTGATCCCAAACGCCGCGAATGAGGCGAATGGTGCGGTCCTTGAGCTGTTCGCTGTCCAGCAGGATCTCCAGCACCTCCTCCCCATCGGCAGTCGTGATGGCCGGCTCGATGAACCGGCGCCATTCGAGCTCATCGCCGCCGTGCGGCGCGGCGAGCCCGGTGCCAAGATCGTGATGCACGCGACCGATGGCCTGCTCGGCCATCTCGCGATACTGAATTGGCGGCAGGTCCTCGAGAAACTCCAGCAAATCGGCCACCGACGCATCGAGGCGATCCTCGCGCAGCGGCTCGAACCGCATCACCGGTTCTTCCATGTAATAGAGAAGTCGACCTGAAAACCCGTGCAGCAGGTCGAGGTCATGCTGGAGCTGTCCGGGAAGCGCCCGGCGCGTCGATACGAGCCAGGGATCGAGGCCGCTCCCCGGCACCGCCCGATACAGCAGCGACATCACCGAAACCATGTCGAGTGGCAACGATGCGGCAGCTGTCACCTGCAGTGCCGGTCGCCCAACGATCAGTTCGCCCATCTGCGTCTTGCTCCCCGCGCGGCTGCACCTGCCGTTGAGCCGCGGCGTCGGCCGGTCGCCGTCATCGATTCCTTGTCGCGACGATCTCGGCATCCTCTCATGACGATATCAGCATACTGACGGCGGGTCAATATCCGAATGTGCCGTGAGAGCGCGCAATCGTGCCCCGCGGCTTGACACATAACTGTCAACCGCCATAGGCTGACGTCGAGATGTCGCGTGTGTACGTTGTAACCTGACTTTGGCGCCTTGTCCGGAGGGAGCGCCCGTGACCTCTTCCGCTCGCCCCAACGACCGTTCCGCAACGCCTTCGCGGGTCCGCGATGGTGTCACCAGCGAGGAGCGCGACCGCATCCCCGAGGATCCATCGCTGGCCGAGCTGGAATCGCGCGTCGCCCCAACGCGTCCGGATCAGCTCTCGCTGTTCCAGACCACCAGCCAGGGTGAGCTGAAGCCTGCTGTCGCCGGCATGACGCCGCTCGCGCCGACATCCTCGCTCGCGCTTGCCCGCGAATGGTACCGCCTTGAGTTGGAACAGGCGCGTCGCCCAAAGAACACGATTGACGCCTACACCAACGATCTCGCGGTCCTCGAACACCTTATCGGCACCAAATCGATCCACGCCATCAACCGGAGAGACATCGCCAGGTACCTCGGCGATGCCAACAGCCGCACCACGCGCAAGCGTCGCCTCACCTCGGTACGCCGCTTTTTCCATTACCTCATCCACACCGCCCGCGTACTCAAGGAAGACCCGACCGAAGGCTATTTCCCGCACGGCATCGAGCTTCGCTCGCCGGTGCCGCTCTTCCCCGACGAGCAGGAACGGCTACTCGCCGCGGCGGCTGCCGACGAGCCGTGGAGCGAACCGGCGATCAGGCTGATGATGCGCTCCGGGCTTACCCGCGCCGAGCTCCTCGCGCTCGAGCGCGACCACATCGACCGCACCACCGAGCCGGCGCCCACCGTCTACATCTTCTATGCCGATGCGAGCAAGCGCGGCAAGGAGCGGCACCTGGTCACCACGCCAGAGTTCGCCACGTCGCTGGACCGTTACCTGGAGGCTCGCGATCCGCGCGGAGCGCTTTTCCCATTCGGTCCGCAGGCGATCAACGGCATGGTCGAGCGCGTTCGTCGCGCGGCCGGTATCGACAAGGACGTGACCCCGAACGTGTTGCGGCATACATTCGCCGTTGACCAGGCTCTCGCGGGCGCTGACCAAAAGCACCTGTTGGCCTTGCTGGGGCTGGCGGACGATCCCCGCAACCGCGCCAGCGTCAACCGCTACCTCCGCCTCGCCGAGCCGCCAGTCAACGCGAAGGATGACGAAGCGTCGACTGACTCCCCCGGCACGCCTGCCCCCGACGCGTAGAATGGCGATGCGCAGGGGTGCCCTGCGTGTTCGCCACCGATCGCAACCGGGGAGGCAGCGGGAGTGACGACCGGGCAAATCATCATCATCGCGTTGCGCGTGATCGTGCCGCTGATGATTCTCCGCCGTCCGCTTGCGGGCGGCATTATCGCGATGGCGCTCGACGCGCTCGATGTGGTGATGGTCGAGTGGATCAGCGACGGCGGGATGGGGCCGCACTACCACTCCATCGACAAGATCCTCGACCTCTGGTACCTCGGCCTCGAAGCGTGGGTCGCTTGGGGCTGGACCGCACAAATCCCGAGGCTTATCGCGATCTGGCTGTTCGCCTGGCGAGTGCTCGGCGTGATCCTCTTCGAGCTGACCGATCAGCGCTGGATGCTTTTCGCCTTCCCCAACCTCTTCGAAAACTGGTTCCTGTTCGTGCTGATCGTGTGGAAGTGGTTCCCGCGCGTGAAGCTGGACACCTGGCGCTCGGCGCTGATGTGGCTGGCGGTGCTCTACATCCCGAAACTCGGGCAGGAATATCTCCTGCACGTCGCCGAAGCTCAACCGTGGGACTGGATCAAGCGCCAGATCGGCTGGTAGGCACAGTGTGGTGAAGGGGGTCGGGTCGCGTTCGGTGAGTCGTATGTGCCGCGCTCGCCCGGCGTCTTTGGCTTAGGTGGCGTCGGCCTCGCTCCAGGCAAGGATCGACTCCGCCAGCGATGTCAGCTCCTCCTGCGGCTCCAGCACCGAGCGCCACCGCTCCGGGATCGCTTCGACCCCATAGGCGGCTCCCGCGAGCGCGCCGGTCACCGCCCCGGTGGTGTCCGTGTCGTCGCCCATCGATACGGCCGTAACGATCGCTTCCTCGGCGCTGGGGCGGTGCGCGATTGCCCAAAACGACGCGCCGAGGGTCTCCAGTACGAACCCGCCCGATCGAACCTCGTCGTAGTCCCGACCAGCGGCATCCCGGATCGTCGTAACGACCTCTGGAGAATCGACGCCCTCCACTGCCGCATCGACGATGTCGGCCAGATCGCCACCATCGAGCAGGTGCGCGATCGCCTGGTTGAGCGCAACGCTGCCCCACGTCGCCAACGGATCCGGATGGGTCATGCGGGCGACATCGATGCTCACTTGCCGCAACGTCTCACGAACGTGCCTGAACCGCAGCGCGATCGGCGCGCAGCGCATGACAGAACCGTTACCGGCAAGCTTGCCCGGGGTCTCGGACGTCATCCGTCCGCCCACCTCACGCCACGGCACACCTGCCGCGAGCTTGACGAGCGCCCGGCTGGTGGTGATGCCGACATCCTTGGGATCGGACCGAAACCAGGCCACGAAGTTCTCCACCACCCGGTCGAGATCGATCCCACCGGCTGTGCACGCCCGCGCGATCGCGAGCGCCATTGCCGTGTCATCGGTAACCTCGCCAACGCGCAGATCGTGCGGCCCGCCGCCGGCGATTTCACGGACGCCATCCGGAAAATCACGCGCCAGCGCGTCCCTGGGAGAGAATTCGACCGCCCCACCGAGCGCATCGCCCGCCGCCAAACCCAGCAGTGTTCCTGTGTACCGCGAACGCATCGTCGTCACTCGGAATTCTCCCCAGCGTTCAATCGGCGGCCCGCGCCGCGGAGGGCGAGGCCATCGGGTTGAAGAACCAGTCCTCGAACCTGGCCTCCAGGTCTTCCCGATTGTCGGCCCAGTACGCCCAATTCTCGAAAAACTGAAGCTCGATATGATCCGGCGACGTCGGCAGCATCTGCACTACATCCGGGCGAATCAGGTCGAACGCCTGCTTGTTGGCCGGTCCAAACGGCTGGTGCAGGCTGAAGTTCGCGCTCGGCACGGCGCGGGTGGCGAAATTGATGAAGCTCATCGCCACGTCGAGGTTCTCCGCGCCGCGCGGCACCGCCCAGCTGTCGGCCGAGATCATGCCGCCATGCCACGTCAGCGTCACCAGTGACGTGACATCGGGCAGCTGCGAGCGGATGTTCCACGCGCTCGCCAGACCGACCTGACCGGTGCGAACGAGCTCGACGGGCTGCTTGCTGTCCTCGTAAAAGATCGTCGCCTCCCGAATCCGCTCGAGCGACCCGAATGCACGCGGCACATCCAGCGGATACAGCGCGTCCATCTCGACGCCGTCCGCAAGCAGGGCGAACTCCAGCGTGCCGACCGGGTCGCGGCGCAGCGCGCGGGTGCCGGAAAAGGTTGAAAGGTCCCAGAAATCCGACCACGACCCAGGGTTCTCGTCGACCGCGGACGACGACGCCATCACTGTCGAGTAATACATCGCGCCGACGCCGTGTTGCATCACGGCCTGGTCATACAGCGATGAGGGGTCGACTATGTCGTAGTCGATCGGCGACAGGTATCGCTGCTGCGCCAACGGCAGCACCTCCTCCGCCGGAATGAGCACCACATCCCACACCGTTTCGCCGCTCTCGACCTGGTCAATCAGGTTTGCGATCCCGTCGCGACCGAACGTCTGGTGCCGGACCGTGGCACCGGTCGCCGCCTCGAACGGGGCGAAGAACGCGTTGGTAAGGGCGTCGAGAAAATCCCCCACTCCGGCCGAGGCCACCACCAGTGACCGCGCGAACCAGCGCTCCGGATCGAGGTAGCCGGGTACCGGCGAGCCGATCGCCGGTTGGGTCGGGGTTGGTGGCGCCTGCGTCGCATTGGGCACCTCCTCGAGCGGGTCGACGGTCGCGGTCGCGACATCCGCCGTCGCGTCACCGCCGTCATCGCCGAGCGGCGAGCACCCGGCAAGCATCAGCAACCCACCGCCAGCCAGCATCGACCGACGTGACAATCGGGTTTTCGACAACGTCCCAGATGGCATTCTGACCGACCTCGTACCCAATGTTGCCCCGAAATCGTGTGGCGCGTCGCAATTGCAGGAAATGATACGCGATGGTTCCGGCTCGTGAGCGCGAGGCGGAAATCCATGCGCCATCGGGCGCATTATCTTGTACACTGTCCCTACCGACGGCAGGTATCCGATCGGAGGCGGCGTCCCGCAGGGTTCGCCGCGCTACGCGCGACCACGGAGACGACGCGATGGACACCTACAATCTGTACATGGACGAGATTCCGGCAGATGACGGCGACGACGCGGAGACGGTCGACGTCGAGTTTCGTGTCGTTCCCGCCAGCGAGGACAGCAGTGATGACGACAACACGCCAGTTGTCGCCGGGCTCGACCTCGTTGACCTGATCAACCTGCGCGACGCGCTCCTGCAGGAGATCGACAACTACGCGCTGACCGCGCTCGAAGCCGAGGCAACCGCCGCGCTCGGTGCGGAAGACTAGATTACGAACGCGGCCCCGGAGTGCGACCGGATTGCCGCCACCACGAGGTTGAGAGGCATATGACGGATTAGTCCTGCTCCGCGGGCCACGCGCCCTGCGGAGGTGAAGCACCCACCGCTCCGCACTGGCGTATCGCCGGGCGGGGTGCCGCGCTCATCCATGCAGGACAATCCATGCTTTCCCTCACTGGCGTCTCTCATCGCTTCGGCGATAACCTCCTGTTCGACAATTTCAGCCTGAACCTCAACCGCGGCGACCGCCTCGGCCTGATCGGGCCAAACGGGGCCGGCAAGTCGACCCTGATGCAGATCCTTGCCGGTTCGCTTCCACCCGACACCGGCGCGCGCAGCGTCGCGCCCGGCGTCAGGATCGGCATGTTGCCCCAGGGCACGCTCGATATCGAATCCGGCACCCTCGCGGAAGCGCTCGACCCCGCCACCGGCGGCTGGTTCGGCGCCTCCCGCGAGCTCGATGACGCGACCGCCGCCCTCTCCCAGTCAGATGGCGGCAGCGAGGCCGCGCTCGATCGCTGGGAAACCGCCCAGTCTCGCTTCGAGGCCGCCGGCGGTTACGCTGTCGCCGACCGGCTCGAAGCCCTCTTCGATCGCTTCGGCCTGCCCCCGAACGCGCCTGCCCGGCAGCTCTCCGAGCTCTCCGGCGGCGAACGCACCCGCGCCGGTCTCGCCGCGCTGCTCGCAATGCAGCCGGACGTTTTGCTGCTGGACGAGCCGACCAATCATCTCGATATCGCCGGGCAGCGCTGGCTGGTCGAGTTCCTGGACAGCTACCCCGGCGCGGTGGTGACGGTCTCGCACGACCGCGCGTTCCTGGAGGAAGCCGTCAACCGCATCGCCGCCTTCCAGACCGGCTCGACCACCATCGAGCTGCACACCGGCGGGTATGCGGACTATGTGGAAACGCGCCACAAGCGCCAGGAAGCCGAGCTGGAAACGTACAAGCGCCAGCAGGAAAAGATCGCGGCGCTGGAGTCGTCGATCGATCAGCAGGAGCGCACGGCGAGGAAGGTCGAGGGAGAGACGATCGACTTCCACTACCGCAAGCGGGCGGCGAAGGTCGCTCGCGCCGCGACGGTGCGGAAATCGCGACTGGAGCGAATGCTCAATTCAGAGGAGATGGTCGAGAAGCCCCGGCAACAGTGGGGTTTGGCACTCGAATTCCCGGAGCCGGTGACACAGGCGCGAGAAGTCGTCACCCTCGACCGCGTCACAATCCGCCGCGGAGATCGCACGATCCTCGATGAGGTGTCGCTCGATCTCCGCTACGGCGAGCGGTTGGCGTTGATCGGCGACAACGGCGCCGGCAAGACGACGCTGCTGCGCGTCATTTCCGGAGAGATGGCACCGGATTCCGGATATCGGCGCCTCGCGCCGGGTGTCCGCGTCGGGCTGCTCGCCCAGGATCAGGAGACGCTCGATCCCGGCAAGACGGTGCTCGAGTCCGTTCAGGATCACATCACCGCATCGGAGTCGGTGCTGCGTACCGAGCTGCATCGCTACCTGTTCGGTGGGGACAGCGTCCATCGGCGCGTCGGCGATCTCTCGTGGGGCGAGCGCACACGGTTGATGCTCGCGCACATCGCGATCCCCGGCGCCGACGTGTTGCTGATGGACGAGCCGACCAACCACCTCGACCTCGATGCCCGCGAGGAGTTCGAGGAAGCGCTCACCGCCTTCCCGGGTACCGTCGTTCTCGTCTCTCACGACCGCTATGGGGTGGCACGCATGGCGACACGGGTCGTTCGCGTCGCGGGCGGGCATCTCTCGGACGTCGATCTCGCTGCCGACCCGGAGTTCGCATCGCTGGCACAAGGGCGTGGCTGAGACGCCCTGTTGGTGCTTATCGCAGGGTCAGCGGGGTCTCCGACGTGACGCGGGACAGCTTCTCGGGGTTCCGCACGTAGTAGAGACCGGTAATGCGCGCGCCTTCGACTCGGGCCGCCATCACGCCGTCTAGCTCGCCATCTATGCGGATGATGAGCGCGGGGCTTCCATTGACCATGGTGGGATCGGCGGCGAACGCGACCGCGTGCTTGCTGAGTCCCCCGAGAATCATGCGGG
>CBFGRG010000116.1:0-8327 GCA_965651105.1 uncultured bacterium
CGCGACCGGTGCCCTTCGCGATCGCCGCGTCGCTCATCTGCGGCTCTGCCACGCGCTCAGTCCTCGTCGTCATCGTCGGGGTGTTCCTCATTATCGTCGTCGGGCAGGGTGGGGCGGTCCATCTCGTGCCAGGCGGACTCCATCCGGCGGCGGACCGGCACCAACGCCTCGACAATCCCCTCCAGCGACGATCGCATCAGCGCGAGCTGGGTGCGGGTCGGCTCGACGCGGCGGACGGTCGGGTAGACCTTGCCGGTCAGCCCCTGCCGCAGCGTCGCCAAAAATCGCTCGATGTCGCTGGCGAGCGCGGGGTCCAGCACCAGCCGTGTCTGGTTGAACGCCATGCCGAAGGCGTAGGCGTGCTCGCCGACATCGTCCCAGTTCTCCGCATCCAGCGTCTCCGGCGCGAACTCGTCGGGCACCTGCAGCGGCTCACCGGGCAGCAGCATCGGGTTGATCGCCGTCGCCAGCGCGGCCTCGATCTGCGCCAGGTGGGTGTAGAGCTCGGCGTAGGCCTCATCGCGGCGGGCACCCCCGGCGGTCGAGCTGCGTCGAACCCCTTCGACCTCGTAGCGGAGCTGGTCGATGCGGCGGCGCATCTGGCGCTCGCGGGTGCGCATCACCTTCGTCAGCTCGTCCGGGACGCCGCGCATCTCGGTCAGCGCGAGATCGAGCCGGCGCAGGTGCTGGTCTATCGCCTGCTGGTGTTCGCGGGTCGCCGAAAGATCGCGCTCGAGATCGTCGCGGAGCGTGGCCAGCGCCGTCTCGTCGTAGGCAACAGTGACAGTGCCGCGCGATTCCGGATCGGTCGCGTCGCGCCAGTCTGCGTCCTGGACGCCATCGTCGGGCGTCTCCTTCGTTGCCGTGTCACGGGAGCTGACGAGCAGGCTGCCCAGCCCCTCGCGCAGCGCCGCCGGCGCCACCAGCCACGCCCGCGCCGCGCCGGGACCGGACGCTCGCGTCCAGGCGTAGACGAGCGCGGCCAGCAGCAGCAGGACGATGATCAGCACGACGATGGCGAGCGCGGTTTCCATAGTGGTCGGGCGTCCTCTCGGCGGTGACGCGCGAATGCACCCGGACACCCGCGCGAACTGGCGTTCCTGAGGCAAGTATAGGTTCCCGCCCGCCGGGAGTCGTGACGCGAGCCGCCGGAACCAACCCGTGTCATCCTTCGGCTACGGTGCTCCGCCCCTCCGCTGCTATGAACCCCCAGCGCCCGTAGCGCCGCCCCTGTGGCGGCTTGCGCTGGGGTTCATGCGTGGTGGTGCCGCCCTGCGGGCGCTGCGCTCAGGATGACAAGGGCAGTATTTGCCCCTCAACGTGACGAGGGAGGGGCTGCCCCCTCCCTCACCGTGTGGATTCAGGTCCTGCGGATCACGCCGTCTCGCGCCATGCCTGGTTGATGAACTCGCGACACCCCTCGACGATGCTGGTGTTCGGCGCGGGCTCGTCGGTGTTGCTGGCAAGCTCGGCCACTACCGCTTCGGAGATCACCTGGTTGATCTCCTGCACCATCCGCGCCCATGTCTTCAGCCCCTCGCCGGCAAACGCCTCGGCGGCGCTGTCGTTGTAGGCCATCGCCGTCGCGTGGAGCATCGTGTACGCCATCGCGACGTGGTTGAATGCGGTGAAATCGTCACGCAGTGCCTTGGCGATGCTGTCGTGGCGCATCTGGTTGATCATGCCGGCGGCCTTGCCGAGCAGCTCGGATCCCTTCTGGATCACCGGGTTGCCGGCGGTCGAGCCGTATTGCTTCTGGAACGCCTCGGCGCGCTGCTTGTCGTCACGAACCGTGTCGTGGAATCGCTGGATCGTCGAGGTCAGGGTGGGATTGTCGCTCTTCAGCTTGAGCTGATGGTCGAGCGCCTCCTCGACATGGCTCACGAGCGCCACGATATCGCCGGTCCAGTCGGCGATCGCCTTGTGTGTCGTGCGGGTGTCATCTGTCATGGCAGTACCTCCAGTTGCTGACGCCGGGATCAGCCCCGGACGCACAGCACAGCGCCAGAGTCGTGCCATCGGGTCTTGCCCGCGAGCATCGTCAGGGGTTGCGATGTGGGTGGCTACTGGGCGTGGGGCTCGCCGAGCGCCTCCGCGAATAGCTCCCGGTAGAGATCGAGACAGGTATCGCCCTGGCACGGTGCGGCACGGAGCGAGAGCGGGCGGCCGTTCTCGTCCATCTCCAGCTCCGGCAGCCCGAGCGCGGAGACCTGCCTGCCCGATGGCAGCACGAAGGTCGGGCTGCCGTTCACCCGCAATCGTTCCCACCCCTCGCGCGCCTCGTCAATCACCGCTCGCTTGGCTACCCCGGTGTCGTAATCGGCTTCGAACTGTGGCATGTCGAGCCCGACCTGCTCGGCCAGGGCCAGCAGCACATCGCGCATCGCGACACAGCGGCTGTCTGCGAAGAGGGCGGTGCGGATCGCCCAGCTCAGGTCGTCGGCCAGCTCCAACCCCTGCCGCTCGGCGCATTTGATCGCCTCGAAC
The DNA here is from genome assembly GCA_965651105.1 of uncultured bacterium. Classification (GTDB taxonomy): domain Bacteria; phylum Chloroflexota; class Chloroflexia; order Thermomicrobiales; family UBA6265; genus JACCVC01. The sequence continues at coordinate 2,488 of CBFGRG010000116.1, forward strand.
GCGGGCCAGAACGTGACAGGCCACATGCTTTCGGGGGCGTTCCATGGCTGGTAGGGAATGTCCGGCTCGCCCAGCATGAGCACCGCCAGCTCGATATCGAGCAGCCGCTTCGGCGTCGGCTCCCGGTTCACATACTCGAGCGCCAGGCACTTGTGGACGATGGAGATGCGCCCCCGGTACTCGTCCCGAAGCTTTCGCAGCCGATACGCGGTGATATAGGCATATGGACAGGACAGGTCGGCGTAGAGCGCGATCGTAACGGCGTCAGGCATGATGCTCCCTCTCCACTCGCAATCTACCGGTGCGGATATTTCCGCTGTCGGGCCGGGATGACCAGCCGCCACAGGGGCGGCGCTACGGGTCGAATGCCGCGCAGATTATCCGGATTCCCCATGACTCTACCGCGATTCTCGGTGCCGTTCGATGCATTCAAGGTGAGGGCCGATGGTGGGCAAGGGTCACGCCGATCCTGTGGCGACCCATCCCTGGATCATCACCCGGATTCCGCGCGTCGGGACCGGTCGCCTGCCGGGCCGATTCGCGACGGCGTCCCGGTAGTCAGGCCGAGCGACGATGGGTGAGATGACGCCGACTGGATCGGAACCGCTACGCCAGCGTGATCCGGAAGGCGACGGCGTGGCGCGGCGTTGCTCCCTCGGGCAGGGTGAGGTGAAGGGCGTCGGCGCGGCGCTCCCAGGCGACCTCGCCACCACCGAGCAGCTCGACCTTCGCGATCGTCTCCGGCAGCTCGGGACCGCCCTCGCGCAGCGTCTCGATCCGCACCTGTCCATCCTCTGGCACCGCCAGCGCGGTCGCGTACAGCGTTGTTTGCGCGACGCCCTGGTCGACCGCGTGCCGCTGGGTGAAGCGGATGTCCCGCGCCGTGAATCCGGACCGCTTGGTATCGGTGAACGGCCCCTCCGTGATTTCGGTCGGACCCTCGCCAAAGACGCGCCACGGCCGCGTGCCGTAGATCGCCTCGCCGTTGACCCGCAGCCACGCGCCGATCTCCCGCAGGATCGCCGCGTCCTCGTCGGGGATCGTGCCGTCGGCGCGCGGGCCGATGTTGAGCAGCAGCGCGCCGTTCTTGCTGACGATGTCGACAAGGTCGCCAATCAGGTCGGCAGGTTGCTTGAAGTCGTTGTTTTCGGTGTAGCCCCACGAGTTCTTCGCGACGGCGGTGTCGGTCTGCCAGAAGCGCTCGCGGATCCCGGCGAGCTGCCCGCGCTCGACATCGAGCACGGCGGTGGCTTCCGGGAAGGCGCGGTGCTTGTAGTTGATCGCGACACCGCGGTTCCATTCTGCGGCGCGGTTGTAGTAGTAGCTCGCGAACTGCTGCAGGTAGGGCGCGAAGACGTCGGTCTCGATCCACCAGTCGAACCAGACGAGCTGCGGCCGGTACTGGTCGACCAGCTCGCAGGTCCGTACCAGCCAATCCTCGAGGAACTGGTCGTTCGGCGGCAGCTCCTTCGGTTGGGCGGGACCGTAGAAGGCGGCGTAGCGCGGGTCCTGCACGTCGGACGGAAAGTTCCGGCCGCCATTCATGAACCACCAGTGCTCGGCGCGGTGCGAGGAGGCGCCGAAGACCATCGCCTGGTCGCGCACGGCCGCGGCGAGATCCCCGACGACGTCACGCTTCGGCCCCATCCGGGCGGCGTTCCAGTCGCTGAGGGCGCTGTCGTACATCTGGAAGCCGTCGTGGTGCTCGGCGACCGGGACGACGAACTGGGCGCCGGCCTCGCGGAAGAGCGCCGCCCACGCCACGGGGTCGAAGTGCTCGGCGGTGAAGCGGGGGATGAAATCCTTGTAGCCGAACCGGTCGTGCGGGCCGTATGTCGCGCGGTGGTGCGCGAACTCGGGCGACCCTTCGAGGTACATGTTGCGGGGGTACCACTCGTTGCCGAAGGCGGGCACGGCGTACGGGCCCCAGTGGATGAAGATGCCGAACTTGCCATCGACATACCAGCGGGGCGGCTCGTAGGCGGCGAGCGAGTCCCAGTCGGCGGCGAACGGTCCGGCGGCGATGGTCTCGGCGATCTTGTGGCGGTAGTCGGCGATGATGCTTTGGCGGTTCATGAGCCTCCCTCGTGTCGAGCCACGTGTTGCGGCATTGTCGCCGCGCTCGATCAGAGGGGCAACGGGCGCGGGGCAGCCGGCCCGATTCTGGTAGGCCCGCCCCCCGTGGGCGGGCGCGTCATGGGTACCAACGTGTGATTCCCGCCTCCAAAACACGATGTCATTCTGACGCCCAGCGAGGCGCTTGCGCCGAGGGGCGGAAGAATCTCCCGGCATTGCCCGGGCTGCAAGCCCGGTCGATCCGGGGGATCCTTCGACTCTGCCCCTTCGGGGCTCCGCTCAGGGTGACATCGTGTATTGGTGGCGGGAATCGAAAATCGTCGCCGCGCACATCACCCCGTCACGTGGCCTGTTTTCCGGTAGCATGGTGACCACTGGACCTCGCTTCATCACGGAGCATCCGCCATGACCGAAACCGTGACCATCGCCCCGATCGCCACCCCTGTCGACACGCGCCGCAGCTCCCAGGCCGTCCACCGGCCGGTGCCAGTCGATTCCGTCACCCTCGATGACCCGATCTGGGCGCCGCGCATCCACGTCAACCGCGCGCAAACGATCCCCGCGCAGTTCGAACACCTCGAGCAGACCGACCGGCTCAACAACCTCCGCCGTGTCACCGGCAAGTGGGACGGACCCTACGTCGGACGCGAGTTCAACGATTCCGACGTCCACAAGTGGCTGGAGGCGGCCAGCTGGGCACTGGTCGGCGCCAGCGATGACGAGCGCGCGCGGATCGAGCCGATGATGGACACCGCGATCGGCGTGCTGGAGGAGGCGCAGGGATCGGACGGCTACCTCAACAGCTACTACTCGGTCGAGCGGGAGAGCGAGCGCTGGAGCAACCTTCGCGACAAGCACGAGCTCTACTGTGCCGGGCATCTCTTCCAGGCGGCGGTCGCGCACCACCGCGTCACCGGTTCGACCCGGCTGCTGGACATCGCCACCCGCTTCGCCGACCTGATCTGCGACACCTTCGGGCCCGCCAGCGAGGGCAAGCGCGAGGAGACCGACGGCCATCCGGAGATCGAGATGGCGCTCATCGAGCTCTACCGGGAGACGGGAAACCAGCGCTACCTCGATCAGGCGCGATTCTTCCTCGATGTCCGTGGTCGCGGCACGATCGGCGGCGGCGACTACCATCAGGACGCCACCCCACTTCGTGAGCAGACGGAGATGGTTGGTCACGCCGTCCGCGCCGTCTACCTCAACGCCGGCGCGGCCGACCTGCTGGCGGAGGAGCGCGACCCCGCGCTGCGGCGGGCGCTGGACGCGATGTGGCGCAACATGACCACTCGCCGCAGCTATATCAGCGGCGGCATCGGCTCGCGGTGGGAGGGTGAGGCCTTCGGCAAGGATTTCGAGCTGCCCAACGCGCGGGCCTACGCCGAGTCGTGCGCGGCGATCGGCGCGGCGATGTGGGCGTGGCGGATGCAGCTGCTTTCCGGCGCCGATGACACGAGCTGGGCCGACGCGATCGAGCACACCCTGCTCAACGCGATGCTGCCCGGTCTCTCGCTCGACGGCGAGCATTACTTCTACCAGAACCCGCTGGAAAACGACGGTACCCACCGCCGCCAGCCGTGGTTCGGGGTGGCCTGCTGCCCGCCGAACATCGCCCGCATGCTCGGCATGCTTCCGGGGATGGTCGCCACCGTCACCACTCGTCGCGCGGTCGGCGAGGAGGTCGGGCTGCACGACACGATATGGCTGCACCAGCTCGCGGCGGGAACGGTTCGGGTCGAGCTGCCCTCGGGCGGCGCCGCGACGCTGGCGATTCGTGGTCGCTATCCGTGGGACGGCGAGATCGAGGTCGAGGTGACCGCGCTGGAGGAGGCTGGGGATTTTACCCTCAACCTGCGCATTCCCGGCTGGTGCGACGGCGCGACCGGCGACCTCAACGGCAAGGCGCTCTCGCCGGCCGAAACGGCGGCGGGGCAGTACGCGACGCTCACGCGGGCGTGGCGAGTCGGCGACACGGTGTCGTTGCACCTGCCGCTGCGAATTCGGCGGATCGAGGCGCATCCGCGCGTCACCGATGCCGCCGGGCGAGTGGCGCTGATGCGAGGACCGCTGCTCTATTGTGTCGAGGCAACCGACAACCCGCGTGGTGACGTGCGCGACCTTGTGCTGGGCCCCGCGCGGGACCTGCACCCGGCGTGGCAGCCGGAGGAGCTGGGCGGCTGCGTCGCGATCAGCGGCACGGCCGATCTCGAACGACCGACCCGGGGATGGCTCTATCGCGAGATCGACAGCCATGACGCAGCGGAGCGGGTGTCGGCCAAGCTGCGGGCGATCCCGTACTTTCTCTGGGCCAACCGCGGCCGCGGCTCGATGACCGTCTGGATCCGCCGGGAGTAGCGTTTTGTCATGGTGCCCGCAGGGCGCGTAGGGGTAGTCCTCCTCGACCTGCCAAAGGCAGGGAGAGGAGTCGTCCTCCCGGTGGTCGCGCAGCGGCCACACCCGTAGCTGGCCCTGTGGCGCTACACCGGAAACGTCGTACGGGCCGGGCTTGTCCCGGCACTCGTCGCTGATGGCGCTGTGCGTAGATCGCTGTCTGCTATCGATCGCACACTTGTTGAGGCTACTCCGATCTTATGCTGCGTTGTTGCGGCAGGATGCTGGCGTTTGTCACCTTGATGATCTGCAATCCTTGTTCGATTTTCCGGTGATTCGAGGCTTTCCAGGCGAGTCACGGCAATAGACAGCTGGGAACTCTTGTGCTGAGGGCGTGTGTGACATAAGATGTGACGACCTCGTGGACTCCGGGGAATCGACATCATCGAGAGAGGTGTCCCATGCGTGGGTGGATCGTGCTCATTGGGGCTCTATTGGTGCTTGCGCAGATCGGCGGCGCCTCGGCTCGGCAGGACACGCCGTCATCTGACACCTCGGCCTTGTCGGGCCACGGATATCCCGAGCTGCGGGTCATCGTGACTGACGAGGGGATCACCGCGCCGGCGACCACTGGTGCTGGCCGGCATCTGGTCGTGCTGGACAACCAGCGGACGGAATCTGGTGGGGAGGGCTACAGCGACCTGACCCTTGTGCTCCTTCCTTCCGGTGTCACGATCGACGATGTGGAGCAGATGTGGGCACAGGCTGAGCCGGTACCCCCCGATTGGTACGCTGACGCTGTGTGGACCGGTGGTCCTATCGCGTCCCCTGGTGAGACCGTCCACGCCGTGATCGATCTCCAGCCGGGCGATTGGTATATCACGGTCGGCAACGAACTATCGGCTCCATTGACCGTGACTCAGCCCGCGTCGGCAACTCCACAGGTGACGATGGAGCCAACCGCCGATGTCACGGTTGAGATGGTGGATTTTGCCTTCAGCCTCCCTGAGCAGGTGCCGGCGGGACGCTCTGTATGGCACGCCACCAATCCCGGCAGCCAGCCTCACCACATTGTGTTCTTCGAGGTGCCGGATCAGGTACCGGTTGACCAGGTACGAGCATTGCTCCAGAGCCCTGCGGGGGCGACGCCATCGCCGGATGTGCCCGACCCGTCCACATGGGAGATTTCGGATGAGGCACTGCTCGCCATGTCCCCAGGCAGGGAGATCTGGTGGGACGTCGACCTGGACCCCGGCATCTATGTCGTCGTGTGTGTCGAGGTGGACCCACAGTCGGAAATGTTCCATTCCGATCTTGGCATGGTGGACTTCGTGGTTGCAACGGATGAAGTTGGCGCCACTCCTGAAGCATGACGGACCGCGCCACGACAAGCGTGTTCGAGGATGCATTGTGCGAGGTTGCCGCCGGTA
>CBFGRG010000117.1:0-8324 GCA_965651105.1 uncultured bacterium
CGGCAACCGCCGGACCGGCAAGGGCGGCCGCGAAGGCAAAGACAAGCCCGACGACGAGCGCAACACGACCGACTGACGAGATAAACCTGGACATGATGTAACCTCCCCGCCCCTCGCGCTGCGGTCCTATACTGAGACCAGCGCTTCACGAAGGGTATCCCCACGAAAACGCCCTCGTGCCGCTGTGATCTGCGGTTCACCGAAGGGAACGCAACTACATTCCCTGACGATGCTGTATCACAATTGTTCGGCTGAGGTTTACAAAAAGATCCTTATCCTCGAGATTATCACGATTCCGATAACGCGTCAACATAGTTCATCAGAATTGCATCTCGCCCTGCCAACGCCTGATATCCAAACCGCATCATCGCCCCCGCCGGAACCGCCGTCGGGTCGATGAGCCCGACGGGGCACACGGGTGGTGCCGTGCGACATGGGCGGTGGGCACCGGGACGCGGCCACAGGGTGCGGCGTCGCTTCGTCCTGCCCAGGCGAGCGAACAGCGCATGGCGCTGGAAGATGGCGAGGTGGTTGGGACGCTGAGGACGTCCCCTGCGGCGGTTGCACCGCCCGAACCACGACGGTGCATGCGGGACCCGTGGGGAGGTCGGAGTTGCTGCCGTGCGAGCAGGCAGCGAAACAGCCCCGCGGTGACTCCACCTCGGGGCTGTTTCCTTTCACGCCTGGCGTGAGCTACGAGACGCTAGACGTTGAAGTTGCCGTTGCCCCAACCGTTCCAGTTGCCTCCGTTGAAATTGCCGTTGTTGACACCGTTGCTGGAACCGAAGTTGAGGTTGCCGTTGAACCAACCGTTCCAGTTGCCGGTGTTGCCGTTGCCGTTGCCCCAACCGTTGTCCGAACCGATGTTGAGGTTGCCGCTGCCCCAGCCATTCCAGTTGCCGACGTTCAAGTTGCCGTTCTGGTGGCCGTTCGAGCTGCCGAAGTTGACGTTGCCGTTGAGGTTGCCGTTGAAGTTGCCGAAGTTCAGGCTGCCGTTACGGTCGCCGTTGAAGCTGCCGAAGTTGAAGTTCCCGTTGATGTTGCCGTTGACGCTGCCTTCGTTCAGGTTCCCGTTGTTGGTGCCGTTGCCATCGCCGAGATTGAGGTTGCCGTTGAGGTTGCCGTTGAGGTTGCCTTCGTTCAGGTTCCCGTTGTTGCTGCCGTTATCATCGCCGAAATTGACGTTGCCATTGGCGTTGCCGTTGCCGTTGCCGGTGTTGCCATTGCCGTTCAGGGCGCCATTGTCGTCACCGTTATTGGCATTGCCGTTGAGGTTGCCATTGAAGTCACCGGTGTTCTCGTTGCCGTTCAGGTAACCGTTCCCGTCACCCTCGTTGAGGTTGCCGTTGAGGTTGCCGTTCCCGTCGCCAACGTTCTCGTTGCCGTTTTCGGACCCGTTGTCGTTGCCGACGTTGGCGTTGCCGTTGCCGTTGCCGTTCAGGTTGCCCTGATTGTCGTTGCCGTTATCGAAACCGTTGCCGTCGCCCTCGTTGAGGTTGCCGTTGAGATTACCGTTGCCACTGCCGATGTTCTCGTTGCCGTTATCGACGCCGTTGCCGTCGCCGTCATTGGCGTTGCCGTTCCCGTTGCCGTTCAGGTCACCGGTGTTCTCGTTACCGTTGGCGTTGCCGTTGCCGTCGCCGTCGTTGAAGTTCCCGTTGAGATTGCCGTTGCCACTGCCGGTATTGCCATTGCCGTTGCCGTTGCCGTTGCCATCGCCGGCGAAAACCGGCCCGGCCAACGCGGCGGACAGGGCAAAGATGAGCCCCACGACAAGCGCGACACGACCGATGCTCTTGTTGAACGTAGACATGGTGATAGGCTCTCCTGCTCACACCCTCGCCTGTCGAGTAGGCAAGGTTAACGCTTCTGCAACTTGCCTCTGGACACTATTGGTGGCTGGTGCCAACTCCTCCACTTCGGGCCCCACTACACGTCGCGCAAGATGAAGGGATGACAGGGCTTCCGCGCTTGAGCGGCCGTCCCACGAATCGGATGAAACGAGACCCGTAGTGTCGACGTTATCAGAGGGATATTTCCATGTCAATATGTTATTTCGGCGGGTTCCAGAGAAGGTCACTGCAGTCTCCACCACTGCCTGAACGACGGAATGTGCGAACACACCATGAACTATAGTTATGTACTTCTTCGTGACGAAATGACATCCAGAATCTCCCTCGAGCTCACCCCGCCAATTGACCGCCCGTTGGCCTCTGGTCGCACTGCCAGGCGCGGTCGCAGCCTGACCTGAGGCGTCATGCCGCGCACCGGCACCACCACGCATGAGCCCCAGCGCCCGTCGCGCCGCCCCGGTGGCGGCTTGCGCTGGAGGTTCATGGCAGCTTCCTGAGCTCGTCGAAGGCACCTCCCCGGGCGCACGACGTTGGCACACCGGGCGAAGGGAAGGTGCCGCATCGTGAAGTTATTGCCAGCTCGGGGGCATGGTGCGGATCTTCCGCTGGCCATCCCACTCGGAGAGCGGGGCGATCTGAACCCACCAGTCCGGGTCGAGCCGCTCGTGACCGGCAAGGGCGATTCGACCGCAGGCCCACAGCAGCGCCTCCCACCGGTCGGGATGGGCGTCAGCCCCCGGCGCCCACGGGAAGAGCCGGGCGACGATGCGGCCAGTGAGGTCATCCGGCGGCCGGAACGTCTCCCCCAGCCCGTTGGCGATGTCGTACGTGTGCTGCAGCAGCTCGGCGCACCCCTGCGCCCGGAATCCCTCGGCGTCGGCCTGGCCGGCAGGGTGGAAGCCGCGATCGGCCGGGCCCATGCCGGCGCAGATGCGCTCCAGCATTGTCGCGCTGGTGACGACGGCGTCGAGCAGCCGCGAGATGGCGGCGTCCGGATCGCCATTGCGGATCGGAAGCACCCGATCAGTCGAGCGCATCGCGGCGTTGCCGCCGAGGAAGATCGGCACATCGACCATGTGATCGAGCGTCCGCCGGCAGGTCCATTCGAGATCGCCGGCGGTGACGGACCAGTCGCGATCGGCCCATGGCAGCAGCGTTTCGCGGCAAAGCGCGGCGGTGGCCGGCAGATCGTCCGGCCGCATCGGTTCCCTGGACATGGCGTTTCCTCCTCGTACGGATCCTTTCGGTCGTACATCGGGCCGGCACAGGGCCGGCTCTACGCGTGCGGTCTCATCACAGGCCGGCACAAGGCCAGCGCTACGGGGTGGTCGCTGCCGGCATGATGGCACAGGGTTGGTGACTTGTGGTCGGGATGCCGCGCGGCTACGATGGGCCGTCAGGAGATGATGGATACGCGACGGGGAGCATACGGGGCATGGGGAACGATCGATCGAAGGCAACGGCGCGGGTGATGGTCGCGTCGCCGCTGGAGGCGGAGCACGCCGCGCGCATCGCCGACGCATTCCCCGACCGAGCGGAGGTTGTCTATCGGCCCGACCTGCTGCCGCCGACGCTGTACCGGGGCGATCACGACGGCGATCCGGCCTGGACGCGCACGCCGGAGCAGCAGCGCGAGTGGCTGGAGCTGCTCGCCGGCGCCGATGTCCTCTGGGACTTCCCGGTCGCATCCCACACCAACCTGCTGGAGATGACGCCGCGCCTGCGCTGGGTGCAGACGACCTCGGCCGGCGTGGGGCAGCTGGTGAAGAACCTCGGGCTGCAGGGGAGCGACCTGATCGTGACCACCGCCAGCGGCATCCACGCGCAGCCGCTGGCGGAATTCACCTTCGGCGCGCTGCTGGGCCACACCAAGCGCTTCGACCACCTGAGGGCCGAGCAGCAGGCGCGCCGCTGGGAGCGCTTCTCCGGCGGCACGCTGGCCGGGCAGGTGATGGCGATCGTCGGTCCGGGGCGGATCGGGCGAGAGGTCGCCCGGCTCGCGAAAGCGTTCCGGATGGAAGTCTGGGCGATGGGACGCGACAACAGCCCGGCGCGGGCCGAGGCGCTCGGGGTCGATCGCCTTTTCGCACGCGAACAGCTTCGGGAAATGCTCGCCGGGGCTGATTGCGTCGTGCTTTGCGCGCCGCACACGCCCGAAACAGAGGGGATGATCGGTCGGGAGGAGCTGCGGGCAATGCGGCCGGGCGCGGTGCTGGTGAACATCGCCCGGGGCGCGATGGTTGACGAGGAAGCACTGATCGAGGTCCTGAGGGACGGTCACCTGGGATTCGCGGCGCTGGATGTTTTCCGCATCGAGCCGCTGCCGGCGGAGTCCCCCCTGTGGGACATGCCGAACGTGCTGATCGCGCCTCACTCGGCCAGCACCGCCGACAGCGAAAACGCCGCGCTGACTGAGCGGTTCATCGAGAATCTCGGACACTACCTCGCCGGCGAAATCGAGTCGATGCAGCCCCGCCTCGACACCACGCGGCTGTATTGACCGAGCTATTCGACATCCACGGAGTGACGTGCGAGCTGGCCGGCAGCCGCGCTGCTCCAACCGGGATGCGACGTCGCGGCGCTCAACCCAGGCTATAGCCGGCACGGAGAACCGGTAACCCGCGAACAGTGGCATTCCGAGCCGGCACAACGCGAATGCGCAGTCCTGCGCGAACCGTTCAAGCGGATTCCGGATCAGGGGAAGATCGCTGCAGTACAGGCAGGAGGCATCACGTCAGCGGACGGGGACACCGGCGGCAACGGCGGGGAGGTCGCGGACGTCGAGCTCCTCGTCGAGGGGCAGATCGGTGAGCTTCAGCGACAGCACCTGGGAGACGCCATCTCCGCCCATGGTGACGCCGTAGAGCGTGTCGGCGATCTCGACCGTGCCCCGGTTGTGCGTGATCACGATCGCCTGGGTCTCCTTCGCGAGCTGGCGCAGCTCGTTGCGGAAGCGGACCACGTTCGCCTCGTCAAGCGCGGCGTCGACCTCATCGAGCAGCACGAACGGCGACGGGTTGACCCGCAGGATCGCGAACAGCAACGCCACCGCGGTGAGCGAGCGCTCGCCGCCAGAGAGCAGTCCCAGACCGGAGAGACGCTTGCCGGGCGGCTGGGCGACGATGTCGATACCGCCGGGCGCGCCGTCATCGTCAGTCGCCAGCACCAACCGGGCGGTGCCGCCCCCGAAGAGCGCGGTGAATGCCTCGGTGAACGCCTCGGCGACCCTGGCGAAGGTCTCGGCGAAGCGCTCCTCCATCGTCTGGTGGAGATCGGCGAGCATCTGCCGCATCGACGCGGCCGCCTCCTCGACGTCATCGAGCTGGGTGCGAACGAAGGTGTAATGCTCGGATTCCCGCTCGAACTCCTCGACGACGTCCTCGCCGACGTAGCCCATGCGCCGCAGCCGCTCGCGCAGGCGGGCGATGCGCCCCTCGACCTCGGCGTGGTCCTCCTCGCCGGTTTCCGGTTCGGGGTCGCGAAGCAGGGCGTCGGGATCCTCCAGCTCGAGATCGTCGACGATCCGCTGGCGGATGCTGCCGAGATCGGCCCGGGCGCGCTCTGCCACCAGCCCGCGCTGCCCGATGGCGCGCTCTCGCTCCAGCAACGAGGCGCGGGCACCATCCAGGGCGGTCTCGCCGGCACGCAGCTCCTCCTGCAATGCGGCGGCGGCCTCCTCGATGGGCTCCCGCTCGCCAGCGATGGCGGCGACAGTTGTTTTCAGCTCGGCGATGCGGCTCGCCAGTGTTTCCGCCTGGTCGGCGAGCCCCTGCTGCTCGGTGTCGAGATCGGTCAGGCGCTGGCGACGGGTGGCGAGCTCGTCGTCGATCGCCTGGCGCTGCCTGTCGAGGGCGTCGAGACGGCGCTTCTCGGCACGAACGCGCTCGTCGAGGGTCGCGACCGCCTGGCGAGCGTCGCCGAGCGCGGTCGCCTGGCCATCGCGATCGTGCTGGAAGGCGGCGAGCGCCTCGGAGCGCTCCTCGTGGGTGGCTCGGAGAGCAGCGAGGCTCGTCTCCAGCGCCTCGCACTTCGCGGCGAGATCGGCCAGGGTCGCCTCCTGCGCGGCGCGGTCCCTCACGGCGGCTTCGCGCTGCCGGTCGGCCTGTCGATGGGCCGTTTCAAGGTCGCGGTGCCACGTTTCGAGGCGGGATCGCTGCGTTTCTCGCTCGCGGCGCATCGCGATGAGGCTGCTGCGCTCGGTGACGAGCGTCGACCGCTCCTCCTCGATCGCGGAGAGATGCCGGCGACCCTCGTCACGCTTCGCGATGACCTCGTCACGCTGGCCGGCAAGCCTGGAAATCTCGCCCGGCAGCTCCCGCAGCTCGCGCTCGCGCCCGAGCACGCCGCTCTCCCGCACGGCAGCGCCACCTGTGACGGAACCACCCGAGCGAGCGATCTCGCCGCCGAGGGTGACGGCGCTGAATCCGCGCGGCAGCTCCGGCAGGATCCGTCGCGCGGTCGGCAAATCCTCAACGACGACGGTGCGATTGAGCAGCGAGCGCACCACCGGCGTCACGTCGGCGTCGGCGCGGACCAGGCCGGCCGCGATCCCGTGAACGCCGGCATGGTGAACAACATCGGGCGGCGGCCGGTTGTCGACGCGACGACCGACGGTGTCGATCGGCTGGAAGGTCGCGCGGCCGGCGCGGGCACGGCGCAGGAGCTCGATCGCGGCTTCGGCGTCGCGCCAGGCATCGACAACGACGTCCTGCAAATGCCCACCGAGGGCGACCTCGATCGCGGTGTCGTAGGTCGCGTCGACGGCGATCAGCTCGGCGACGGTACCGCGCACGCCGGAGAGCTGGCCATCGCGCGACCAGCGCAGCACCTCGCGCACGCCGGCGTGCAACCCGGTGCCGCTTTCGTGGACGCGCTGCAGCACGTCGAGCCGGTTCTCGGCCTTGCCGATCCGGGATTCCAGCGACGCCAGCGCCTGCGCCAGCTCGGACGCGGTTGTTTTCGCCGTTTCGTGCTCGCGGTCGAGATCGGCGGCGCGCCGGTCGAGATCGCCGAGCTGGGCGCCGATTTTGGCATCCTCGGCGACGAAGGCGTCCAGCTCGCGCTTGAGGTCGGTCAGGCGGCGGCTGCGATCCTCGGCCTCGCGGTCGCCGCGATCGCGCGCCTCGTCGGCGGTTTCGAGCCGGTGGCGAAGCATCGCCTGCTGCTGCTCGATCTCGCGGATCTGGCGCTCGCTGTCCGCGATCTCGCCGGAGACATCGCCGATCGCCCGGCGCAGCTCGCGCTCGTGCGCCTGCGCGCCCTCGGACGCCTGCTGGGCGGTGGCCAGCTCGACTCGGGCGGCGTCGAGCTCGGCCTGAAACCCGGCGATCGCCTCGATCAGCGTCGCGCGCTCGGTCTCAACCTCGGCGCGCTGCTCGTCGAGCCCGCGGTGGGTGTCGATCATGTCGGCGCGACGGCGGTCGAGCGCGGCGATCCGTTCCGCAATCAGTTCTCGCTGGTGACGCGCCTGCCGCAACCGCTCGTCGTCGGCCTGGGCACGGCTGGCGACCTCCTCAAGCTTCCGCCGGGCTTCGGCGAGGCGCTCCTGCCGGCCGGCTCGCTCGGCGGCGAGACGATCGACGTCGCGACGCGTCTCTTCCAGCGCCTGCTCCTCGACGGTGACATGGCGCTCGGCGGTGGCAAGCTGATCGCGCGCGATGCGGAGCAGGCGGCGGTAGTGACGACGCTGGAGATCGCGCAGCTCGGCGTTGAGCTCTCGCCAGGCGTGAGCCTGTTTCGCCTGTCGCTCCAGCCGGCGCAGGCGCGGCTCCAGCTCGGTGAGCAGGTCGGTGAGGCGGTTGACGTTACTTTCGGTCTCGGTGAGGTTGCGTTCCGACTCGGCGACCTTGAGCCGCAGCCCGGCGAGATCGGCGGCGTGTTCGAAGAGCCCGCGGCGCTCCTCGGCACGCTGGCTGAGCGCCTGGTCAACGAGCCCCTGCCCGACAACGGTGTAGCTCTGGCCGAGCGATGCGGTGAGGAAGGCGACGTCCTTGAGGCGGACCTTGCGGCCGTTGATGAAGTACTGGTTCTCGCCGCTGCGATGCGCGCGCCGGGTGACGGTGACCTCGGTGAACTCGCTCGGCAGCCACTTCTCTTCGTTATTGAATGTGACGGTGACCTCGGCCATGCCGGATGGCGACTTGCCCTTGCCCCCGGCGAAGATGACATCCTCGGTCTTCTTGGAGCGGAGGGCGCTGTAGCTGGTTTCGCCGAGCACCCAGCGGACCGCGTCGGAAATGTTGGACTTGCCGGAGCCGTTGGGTCCGACGATAGCGGTGATGCCCGGCTCGAAGCGAAAGGTCGTGCGGGTGGCGAAGCTCTTGAACCCGTACACGTCGAGACGGGTCAGTTTCGGTGCTGGTTGTTCCCGTTGCTCGACCATTTCCAATCCACGCGACAATCGTTTCGAAATTCCAGTATCCGCAGGTCGAAACCAACCCGTATTGCCGCTCCTGTGGCGGCCGTGCGTTG
>CBFGRG010000118.1:0-8289 GCA_965651105.1 uncultured bacterium
GCTACGACGGCGACCAGCCGCTCTGCATCTACCTGCCCCTCACCTACCCTCACCCGCCGTATGGCGTGGAGGATCCCTGGTACTCGGTGATCGATCGGGAGGCGCTGCCGCCTCGCGTTCCGGCGCCGGAGGACTGGAGCGGAAAGCCGTCGCTGCTGTCGCAACTTCAGGAACGGCAAAACCTCAGAGGATGGGACGAGTCGCGATGGGATGAGCTTCGCGCGACCTATCTGGGCATGTGCGCCCGGGTCGACCACCAGTTCGGGCTGCTGCTGGACGCGCTGCGCGAGGCAGGGATGTACGACGATTCGGCGGTGTTCATGTTCTCCGACCACGGTGATTTCACTGGTGACTACGGGCTGGTCGAGAAGACGCAGAATACCTTCGAGGACTGCCTGACAAACGTGCCGCTGCTGGTCAAGCCACCGGCGGGTCATGACGTGCGGCCACGGGTGACGGACGCGCTGGTGGAGCTGATCGACATCCCGGCGACGGTCGAGGCGCTGTGCGGGATCGAGCCGCGGCACACGCATTTCGGCCGGTCGCTGCTGCCGATCCTCGCCGGGGAGACGGATGCAGGGCGGGATGCGGTCTTCTGCGAGGGCGGACGTCGCGCCGGTGAGGATCAGGCGAAGGAGCTGGAGAGCGGCGGCGGGCAGGACCCGACGATGCTCTACTGGCCGCGGCTGAGCATCCAAATCTCGGACGACGTCGCCCACACCAAGGCGGTGATGTGCCGAACCGCGGAGCACAAGTACGTGCGACGGCTGTACGAGCAGGATGAGCTCTACGACCTCCGGGCGGACCCGGCGGAGCTGTGCAACGTGGTGGACGATCCGGCGTATGCTGCCGTCGGGGCGCGCCTGCGGGATCGCCTGCTGACGCATTTTCTCGACACGGCCGACGCGGTGCCGTTCGATGTCGACCGTCGGCGCTGAGGGCCCCCTCAGCGACTGAGGCGTTCGTTGACTGCAGGAATCGGACGCTGGTGGCTGCGGCGCACCCGGACAGCAGGTCCGGGTCTACGGACGGTACCTGCAACGGATGTTGTCGTGGGCAACGAAGAACGGGCCGGCACATGGCCGGCCCGTACCCGTGTTCTGGTTCGTGAGCGGGCTAGAACGCGGGGAGGACGGCGCCCTCGTAGGAGTCCTCGATGAAGGTGCGGACCTCGTCGGTCTGGAGCAGCTCGGCCAGCAGGACGACGGCCGGCTCCTCCTCGTCACCCGCGCGGACGACCAGGAAGTTGGCGTAGGGGTTGTCCTCGCCCGACTCCAGCGCCAGCGCATCCTCGGCCGGCGAGAGGTCGGCCTCGAGCGCGTAGTTGCCGTTGATCACGGCGAAGTCGACGTCCTCCAGCGAGCGCGGGAGCTGCGCCGCCTCGAGCTCGACGATCTCGAGGTCCTTCGGGTTGTCGGTGATGTCGCGCACCGAGGGGTTGTCCACGTCCGGGTCGAGCGTCAGCAGCCCGTTGGCCTCGAACAGCTTGAGCGCGCGGCCGGCGTTGGTGACATCGTTCGGGATCGCCGCCTGGGCGCCGTCCTCGATATCGTCGAGCGACTCGACCTTGTTCGAGTAGATGCCGAGCGGCTCGATGTGGACCGGCACGACCGACACCAGGTCGGTACCGCGCTGCTCGTTGAACTCGTCGAGGTACGGCTGGTGCTGGAAGAAGTTGGAATCGATATCTCCCTCGTCGAGGGCGACGTTCGGCTGCACGTAGTCGGTGAACTCGACGATCTCGATGTCGATACCGCGCTCCTCGCCGAAGGTCTCCTGGATGAAGGTGAGGATCTCGGCGTGGGGCACCGGCACGGCGCCGACGCTGATCGAAAGGGTCTCGCCGTCCTGGGCGAGGGCGCCTCGGGTCGTGAGGGCGAGCGTTCCGGCGGCGGTGAGGGCGATGGCGCGGCGTCGAGTGATGGTGTGGGTCATGGGAGACGTTCCTTTGCGAGGGCGACGACAGGCATCGCCCGTACGGATTGTTGGCGGCGGAGTCGCCGCCTGTCGTAGGGGAGGAGCTTGCCTCCTCCCGGCCGCCCGGAGGGCGGTGATGTCGAAGAACGGACCGACACGGGGGCGGTCCCTACATACGTCCGTGGCCGCTGCGCGACCACCGGGCGGACGACATCCCGACCTCGGCTTCGCCTCGGATCGGGAAGGTCCGCCCCTACGCGGGACGGGCGCAAGCCCGTCCCTACCGGCGCTCGATGAAGCGCGCGATGGCGTTTCCGATCAATTGCACCCCCTGCACGATGATGACGAGCACGACGATCGTCCAAAACATGACGTCGCCCTCGAACCGCTGATAGCCATAGCGATAGGCCAGGTCGCCCAGGCCGCCGCCACCAATGACGCCGGCCATGGCCGAGTAGCCGATCAGGTTGATGATCGTGATCGTGATGCCCCGCACCAGCGACGGTACCGACTCCGGCACCAGCACCTTGCGGACGATGTCCAGCGCCGAGCCGCCCGCCGCCTGCATCATCTCGACGAGGCCGCCGTCGACCTCGCGCAGCGACGTCTCGGCGACACGGGCGAAGAATGGGATGGCGGCGACGGTGAGCGGCACGATCGCCGCGGTGGTGCCGA
The DNA here is from genome assembly GCA_965651105.1 of uncultured bacterium. GTDB lineage: Bacteria > Chloroflexota > Chloroflexia > Thermomicrobiales > UBA6265 > JACCVC01. The sequence continues at coordinate 2,593 of CBFGRG010000118.1, forward strand.
TCGAGGTACCGGCCACGGCGCGCGTGAACGGGATGATCGCCACCATCAGGATGATGAACGGGATCGAGCGGCCGATGTTGACGATGGTGTCGAGCACGCCGTGGACCGGTGGCAGCGTGAAGATGCCGCCGCGGTCCATCGTCGCCAGGGCAACGCCCAGCGGCAGGCCGACGATGATGGTGATCAGCGTCGCCCAGAAGACCATGTAGCCGGTGTCGATGGTCGCCTCCCAGAGGAGCTCGGCCAGCTCGCGATCGAGCATCATGCCACACGCACCTCCCCGCCCTGCTGGCGGATCCAGGCGATGGCCGGCTCGATGCCGCTGCCGCCGAGGTCGAGCGCGACGTTGCCGATGCGGGCGTCGCCGACGGTTTCGACATCGGCCGAGACGACCGAGACGGAGAGGTCGTTGTGGCGCAGCAGTCCGGGCAGCAGCGTCTCCAGCGAGAGGCGCTCGTCGAAGCCGACGACCACCCGCTGGCTGCCGCTGGTCGCCACCGTCCCGTTCGGCGCGCCGCCGAAGAGGGCGCGCGCGAGGCGGGTGTTGGGGTCCCGGGCGAGGGAGCGAACGGCCCCCTGCTCGGTGACGCGACCGTTTTCCAGCAGCGCGACCTTGTTGCAGATGCGTTTGACGACATCCATCTCGTGGGTGATGAGCAGGATGGTGAGGCCGAGCTCGCGGTTGAGCTTCTGAAGCAGCTCAAGGATGCTGGCGGTGGTTGCGGGGTCGAGCGCGGAGGTGGCCTCGTCGGAGAGCAGGATGCCGGGCGACCCGGCCAGGGCGCGGGCGATGCCGACGCGCTGCTTCTGGCCGCCGGAGAGGCGTGCCGGGTGGGCGGTGGCGCGGTGCGTCAGGCCGACGAGGGCGAGCAGCTCCGCGACGCGGGCCTTTCGCGCGCGGCCGTTCATGCCCATCACTTCGAGTGGCAGGGCGATGTTGCCGGTGACCGAGCGGGATTCCAGCAGGTTGAACCCCTGGAAGATCATGCCGATGTTCTGCCGAGCCTTGCGCAGGGATGTTCCGCGCAGGGACGTGATGTCGGTGCCGTCGATCAGGATGCGGCCGGAGGTCGGTCGCTCCAAAAGGTTGACGCAGCGGATCAGCGTGCTCTTGCCGGCGCCGCTCTCGCCGACGACACCGTAGATATCGCCCTGCTCGACGGTCAGCGAGACGTCGTCGAGGGCGTGGATCTCGGTGCCGCGATGGTGGTAGGTCTTGGTGAGGTGCTCGATGGTGATCAACGTCGTGCCTGGGTGATGTAGGGCGACACCGATATCGCCAGAAACGAAAACGCCCGCCTCACTGTCAGAGGGCGGGCAAACGATCGGTGTCGTGTGCTCATCTTCGCGGATCGCTCCGCCGGAATTGGCACCTGGCGCATGGCGCTGGTTGCCGGGCTTCGAAGGGCCGGTCCCTCCACCTCTCTGGATGAGTCAGTCTTCGATTGTTGAGGGAACGATAGCCGATCGCGGCGGGGCTGTCAACGCGGTATCGCTATATGGTGATACACCCAGCCCGGCGACGAAATGCGGGAATCGCATGTGCCGGCGAGACCTCCCCTACGTGTCTTGTTGCCCGTCGTGATCGCGGGTGGGAATGAGGCCGGCCTGGTGGGCGGCGCGGGCGGCGGCGACGCGGGATGGGACCGTGAGCTTGCGCAGGATTGCCGCGAGGTAGGTCTGCACGGTGCGCGGGCTGATCTCCAGGCGCGCCGCGATCTGCGGATTCGTCAGGCCGTCGCTGAGCAGCACCAGTACCTCGTGTTCGCGCGGGGTCAGGCCGTACAGGTCCCGCGCTCGCGCCTGGACGTCAACCGGTGCAGCTGGTGCCGGCGGCACCGGAATGTTCCGGACGATCGCGATCGCCTCTTCGGGACTGAGCTCCGCGCCGCGCGCGAATGCCTCCTCGTGCCCGGGCGCCTCGCTGGCGGCGGCGAGTGTGGCGTCGCGCTCGTCGCGGTCCAGCCCGAACGGCGTGGAGTCGATCCGCTTCCGCAGGGCCGTGGCGGCGCCGAGCAGCACGGAGGCGGTTTCGCGGTCCCCGGTGCAGACAGAGACCGCGGCGAACGCTTCCAGCGCCTCGGCCACGCCGGAGACGTCACCGACCTCGATGTAGCCGTCGAGTCCGGCTCGCAGGCGGGGTATCGCCTCGTGCAGGCGGCCCTGCTGCGTCGCGATCCGGCCCGTGTTGGTGTCGGACCACGCGATACCGCGCGTGTCGCTCACCCGAGCGTACATCACGCGCGCCTCCTCGTGGGTCGCGAAGGCCCGGTCGAGCTGGCCGAGCTGCCATTCGATATAGCCACGATTGGTGAGCACCGAGGCGATGCCGCGGTCGTCCTGCAGGCGGAGGTAGGTTTCACCGGCGAATTCCAGGTGCCGCAGGGCGCTGTCGGTGTCGTTGGCGACGGTCGCCTCGATGTCGGCGAGGCCGATCCGGCTGATCGCGATCTCGCGGTCGAGTCCAAGCGGCAGCGCGAGCGCGAGCGCCCGCCGGTAGGCCTCACGGGAGCCGTCGGGGTCGCGGGTGATGTTGGCGAGCATCCCCAGCCCGTTGAGGGCGCGGCAGCGCAGCACGTCGTGATCGTCGACACCGGCGATGGCGACTTCGAGCCACTCCCGCATCTCCCGGTAGTGGCCCCGGGTGTAGGCGTAGCGCCAGAGGGAGGCGCTCAGGCGCAGCGCGTCGAGGGCCCGATCGTGGGCGAGCAGCCAGGAGTGGGCGGTGCGGAAATCGTCGTGCAGGATATCGGCGCGTGCCAGCCACTGCGGCTGGTCGGAGCCGGTCAGCCGCGGCTCGGCCTCTTCCGCGAGTCGGACCATGTTCTCGGCGTGACGCTCGGCGACGATCTCGCGCTCGCCCGCTTCGGCAAGCCGGTCACGCCCGAAGGCGCGCAGGATCGGATTCATCGTGAAGCGCGGCTCGGCGTCCGGTCCGGTCGGCGTGTAGATCATGCTGCTGGCGACGAGCGTGTTGATGTGGTCGATGGCGTCGAGCTCGTCGTCGCCGGCGAGGATCGGCAGCACATCGTCGACCGTCCACTGGCCCTCCATCACGCTGAGGACACGAAACGCGCGCTGGGCGCCGGGGTCGAGCCGGTCGTAACTGAGGCGAATGGAGTCGCGCATGGGCCGGGTGGTGTCGTGCAGTGGGCCGACGTGGCCGGCGTCGACGACGGATTCCAGCTCGGCGCGCACCGAAGCCGGGGTGCGGGTGGCGAGGCTCGGGGCGGTCAGCTCGATTGCCAGCGGGAGCCCGCCGAGCAGGTCGCAGATGGCGACGATGTCGGCGGCGTTGTCCGGCGTGACGGTGAAGCTCGGCTGGACGGCGCGGGCGCGCTCGGTGAGGAGCCGGACGGCGGCGCTGCGCTCGCCCGAATCCGGCTGCTGGCCGGCGAGGATGTTGCCGTTGACGCTGCTCGGCAGTGGCAGCACCGGATGGCCGACCTCGCCGTAGATGTCGAGCTCGCTGCGGCTGGTGACGAGCATGAACACTTCGGGGCACTGGCTCTCGATCGCGCGAAGCAGCGTGGCGATTTGCGGCAGGTGGTCGACGTTGTCGATCACGAGCAGCATCTCGCGGGATTCGAGGTCGTGCAGGATGCTGTCGCTGTAGGTCTGGCCACCGGTGTCGCGCAGGCCGAGGTGCCACGCGAAAGCGGCGCTGGGATCGGCGTCGGCGGGGGCCGAGGCGAGCGGGATGAAGCGGGAGCCGTCGCGGAAGGCCCCCTGGAGCGTGGTGGCGACCTGCACGGCGAGGCGGGTTTTGCCGACACCGCCTGGGCCGGTGATGACGACGAGACGCTGCTCCTCGTCGAGCAGGAGACGGCGGAGCGCGGCGCAGTCGGCGTCGCGGCCGACGAGCGTCGTGCGCCACTCGGGCATGCGGCCGCGTAATGCCTGAGTGCTCTGCACCCGGCGAGCGGACCCTATTTGCGATTCCTCCATACGCCGCATGCTGTGCCCCCCACGGCGCGTCCGGTCTCGGCGATTGTTCCGTGCCCGGGGCGATGGTCGGTCCGGGCCGGCTACGGCGCGAAGGCGGTATCCGGCGCGTCGTCGCTCCCTTGCGCTTCTATTATGGTGGTACCCCCCCCGACGTCAATCACGAAGCGCGCCGTGTCGGTGAGATTGCGTATATGCCGACGTACGTAGCGGCCGTGCGGCGTTCCCCGGCAAATACGTTGTCCTACGGATGTTTGCGGCAAGTCTCCTCCCGATAATGCAGTTGGGACAGGGAGGCGAAAGCCCTCAAGATGCGCGAACCGTTGCAGGTTCGTGGCGGCGCCGGCAGGAGTTGCGACAGTTTCGTGACAGAACCGGCGAGATTCCGTGAATCGCCACCTGCATTCTCTAGACTGGGACTAGACCGGTCCCGGCACTGCCGCCAAGGGGCCACGTGTCGGGTTCGCACCAAACATCGCTCAGGAGCGTTCCCATGAGCAGGATCGTCACTGCTCCGCATAACCAGGTCCGGCACGACCGGTTCGCCACGGATCGCGGCCGCGCGCCGCGCGCCGCCCGGGTGGTCCGCGAGTCGCTGGTCGTCCTGCTCGCCGCGCTGCTCTACTTCTTCGTCCGCGGACTGATGGACTCGCAGACCTCGCTCGCCGTCGCGAACGCGCACGACGTGATTGCGTTGGAGCGGGCGCTGGGGCTCTTCCACGAGCCGTGGCTGCAGCAGCAGGTGATCGCCCGCGACTGGCTGGTCACGTTGTTGAACCGCATCTACATCTTCGGCCACTGGCCCGTCATCATCGGCACCCTGACCTGGCTGGTGTGGAAGCATCCGGGCATGTTCGCCCGCTATCGCTCGGCCTTGCTGCTTTCGGGCGCGATCGGCCTGGTGTTCTTCGTCCTGCTCCCGACCGCGCCGCCGCGGCTGGTTCCCGGCTCGGGGTTCGTCGATACCGTGACGCTGCATTCGGAGGCCTACCGGGTCCTGCAGCCGCCCTCGTTCACGAACCCGTACGCGGCGATGCCGAGCCTGCACGTCGGCTGGAACCTGCTGATGGGCATCGCGATCGTGCGTCACGCCAGCACGCGCTGGGCGCGGTGGTTCGGCTACCTGATGCCACTGGTGATGTGGATCGCGACGATCCTGACGGCAAACCACTACATCATCGACGGAGTTGTGGGCTCGGCCGTGGCGCTGACCGGACTCGGTATCGCGATCTGGCTCGAGCGGCGCAACGCGCCGAAGCGCCCGGCGCAGGATGCTTCGACCGCGCCGATACCTCGAAGCCGCAGCATCGGCCAGGGCTGGAGCCACCGTCCCGCCGCCTGAACAACGATCACTCCTTCCAATCCCCTCCCCTTCCCTCACCGAGCCTCGCGCCAGCCACGCGAGGCTCGGCTCGTCTGCGAGAGGTGCGGTTGCAGCTACGGTATGCAGCGGGTTTGGGCTTTGCCTGATCGACTCTACTCTCCTGAGGTGGGGCAAGGAGGGCCATCCCTACGGAGAAACTGTCGCCGGGTCCGCGATTTCTGGAGAATGTGACGACCTACCAGGTCTCCGTGCGACGTGCTGGTGGCGCGGGAGGCCATTGACCTCGCCAACGCTGAATCGGATCGCACTGGTGAGCACGGTCAAGACCGCCCCTACTCCCCGCGCGATGGCTGGTACCGCGTTACCATGGGCTGGGACTCGGTGCCGTGCGATGGCGCCACGACCACATCCTCCCATTGATGAAAGGA
>CBFGRG010000119.1:0-8216 GCA_965651105.1 uncultured bacterium
GCCCCCGCATCGTGGGGGACCCGCGTGTCGTGAACGATGTGGGTAAAGGTGAGATTCCATCACCGGGGCGCATGGAGTCCCGATCCCCGGCCGCGACCGGCTGAGCGACGTGGTGGCGCCTGCTATGATGGTCCCCGGGACACCACTTCGATTGATTCCTGCGCCGGCGCACTGGCCGGAGAAGCAGGTGAGCATGAGCCACTCAGCCCGAGTCCGCCAGCCGGGTTCGCGTTTGCCGGTGCCGCCGGGCGTCTCGAACCGCCACCAGACGGGTCCCGGCGACGAGCGGTTGCGTCTCGCCGGCTTGCCGCGGCCAATCACGTCGCTCATCGGCCGCGAGCGGGAAATCGCCGAGATCGTCGAGCGGCTCGAGCGTGAGGGCGTGCGGCTGCTGACGCTGACTGGTCCCGGCGGCGTTGGCAAGACGCGCCTCGCCATTGCCGTGGCCGAGGCGGTCGGTGTCTTTCGCGATGCTGTTGCGTTCGTCAGTCTCGCCACCACCCGGGATCCGCGCCTCGTCGCCGACGCCATTGCCCAGGCGCTTGGCGTCCCCAACCGTGCTGGCCTGTCTCTCGTTGACTGGCTCAGCCCGGCTCTGCGCGAGCGGCGGACGCTGCTGGTGCTGGACAATTTCGAGCATGTTGTGGACGCCGCCCCGCTCGTCACCGAGCTCGTCAGCGCTTTCCCTGGCCTCACGGTACTGATCACCAGCCGCGTACGGCTGCGCCTCACGGGCGAGGAGGTGTTCCGGGTGGCACCGCTCACGATGACGGCGTCGATCGGTGCCGCAGCCGGGGAGGCTGCCCTGCCGGATTCGACGCGGCTCTTCGTTGAGCGCGCGCGAGCGGTTGGATCCGATTTCGCGCTCGACCCGGAGAGCCAGTACCTCATCGGGTCGATTTGCCAGCGACTGGATGGACTGCCGCTGGCGATCGAGCTGGCGGCGGCGAGAACCAGCGCGCTGTCGCTTCACACCCTGCTGAAGCGCCTCGATCCACGCCTTCCGACGCTGACCGGCGGGGCGCGCGACCTGCCGGCGCGGCAGCAGACAATGCGCGACACGATCGCCTGGAGCTACGACCTGCTCCGGCCGTCCGAACAAGCGCTCTTCCGGCGATTGTCGGTCTTTGTCGGCGGGCTCACGCTGGCGGCGGCCGAGCACGTGGGCAGCGAGACCGACGACATCCTGGCGGGTCTCACCGCTCTCGTCGACGCCAGCCTCCTCCGCCTGAGCGACACTACGCTAACCGACCGATATCTGATGCTGGAGACAATGCGCGAGTACGGGCAGGAACTGCTGGAGCGCCTCGGCGAGACGCGGGCCGCGCGCGACGCACACGCGTCGTTCTTCGTCGGCCTGGATACCTGGCTCGACCCGAATTCCATCGTCCCAGGCGTGACGGTCGACGACCGCCTGCGCGAGATCGAAGCCGAGCAGCCCAACATCGAGGCGGCGCTCGCACACCTCGCCGAAACTGGCGACGAGGCCGGTGTGCTGCGCCTGGCCGGACAGTGCGCGATCTTCTGGCACCATCGCGCCTACCTTGTCGAGGGGCGACGGTGGCTGGAGCGCGCGCTCGCCAACACGCCGGCGGAGCCAACGATCGAGCGCGGCAACGCGCTGGCGGGGCTCAGCCTGATCCTCTGGACACAGGTTGAGCCCATGCTTGCAGCGCCGCCGGCCGAGGAGGCGCTCGCGATCGGCCGCCTGGTGGGCGACAGGCACCTGACGGCGCTCTCGCTGCATATGCTTGCCATCATCGCCACGCTGGAGCTCCGCTGGGCTGACGCGAAGGTCCACATGGAGGCGGCGCGGTCCGCCTGGATGGATATCGGCGACCGGGCCGGCGTTGGCATGGCCCTGATGATCCTCGGCGAGATCGAATACGAGCTTGGCAACCTGGCCGTCTCGCGCGAGCGGGCGGAGGAGGCGCTGGTCATCTTCGAGGCGATCGGCCATGACTCCGGCGCGGCATTCGCACTCGTCCGCGTCGGGCGCGTCGCTCACCACCGGGGTGACCGCGTCTCGGCGCTGACGGCGTACCGGAACGCACTGGTGCTGTGGGCGGGCATCGGCGAGCGCTGGGCCAGCATCAAGGCGCTGGTCGGGCTCGCGGAGATTGCCGCGACCGGGCGCCAGCCGGAGACCGCCGCCGTGCTCCTTGGCGTGACCGACCAGCGGGCCTCGGAGACGGGTGGCGGCGTGTTTCCGGTCGATCGTGGGCATTACGAGCGGGCAATGTCGGCGGCGATCGCAGCCCTCGGGGAGAGGCGGCTCGCCGAGCTTCGCGCCGAGGGGCGTTCATTGTCGACGGCCGACGTGGTCGAGCGCGCGCTGTCCATCACCGCCTCCGGGCGGCGTCGCTCTGACCCGGACGCGCTGTCGCGGCGCGAGCGGGAGGTGCTTCGGTTGGTGGTCGAGGGGTACTCGAACGCCGAAATCGCCCAGGCGCTTTTTATCGGCGAGCGCACGGCGCGCACGCATGTCGCCAGTATCCTCGCCAAGCTGGGCGTGTCGACCAGAACCGCCGCGGCGACCCACGCGGTCCGCAACAACCTCGTCTGAAGGCGCCCGTTGCTCGATCTACCGAGACATCGGCGTTTGGAAAAACCGGCCGATCGGCCGATGTTCGGGTGGGTGACGAGGCGCATCGTGGTCTCTACGCACCGGGGATGTCCCGCTGCGTATCGCTCACGGAGGTGTCTCATGTCGCCACTTGATCCCGCTCTTTCTGTATCCCGGCGCATCGCCCTCGCCGGCCTCGGTGCCGGCGGTCTGGCGCTTGCCACCGGCGGCGCTGCCTCAGCGAAGCAGCCCGCGGGCCTCGCCGACCATCCGCTCACCGGCGTGTGGCTCGCGATGGCCAATCCCGCTTCGCCGGAAGATCCGCAGTTTCCCGCGCCGTCGTACTACGGGGCTGATGGAACCGTTCTCCTGTCGTTCCCGGTTGGCCAGGTCGGGCCGAATGGCGCACAGCTCAGCTCGATCCTGATGGGCACCTGGGAGGCGCATGACGAGCGGACAGGGCACTTCACCGTGGTTCAGCTCCTGTCCGAGATGGATGGCACGTTCGCCGGATCGGTCACGATCGACGGATTTCCGAGGGTCAGCGAGGACGGCGCGTCGTTCATCGATGACGGCTCGATGGCCTTTGTGACGATTCGGGATCCGGCCGGAAACGTGGTCCAGACGGCTCCGGCCGTTGGAAGCAACCCCGTGACGGCGATCCGGATGGCGCCTGGCGCCGCGGGCATACCCGAGCCCGGCGCGACGCCGACGGGCTGACCGGCCGCGTGCAGTGTCCGCCAGAACATCTCGCTTTGCTATTGCACACCTTGATGAAAGGACATTGCCATGAAACGCTCTCGTCGCTCGCTCGCGATTCTCGTCGCCCTGATCACCACCGGCGCGTTTGGGCTCGCCGCCACCTCCGCCCAGGACGCGACCCCCACTGACACGGCCAGTCACCCGATTGTCGGCACCTGGATCGTGGACACCGTCACCGCGACCGACACGGACTCACCCGAGATCGGCATCTTCCATGGTGACGGGACGATGGTCGGTTTGGGCGCGAATCGCACCGCTGGCGGGTCATGGGAAGTGATCGACGATCGCTCCGTCATGTTGACCCTCGTCACCGTGTCCGATCAGGGCGGCGTCGGTTTCTACGCCGTGGTGCGTGGAACCCATGTGCTCGACGATACCGGGAACGGGTGGACCTGCGACGATTGCTCATTCACGGTGGTCGGCGCCGACGGAACGGTGCTGGATTCCGGGACGGCTCCGGCGAGCGCGACGCGCCTGCCGGTGCAGAGTCCGGACATGGTCGGCACGCCAATGAGCGAGGTGCCGGCCTGGACGCCGGCCCAGCCGGAGGGCACTCCGGCGGCGTAGCGCATCCTCTCTCGCAACGAACGGGCCGGCTCATGTGCCGGCCCGTTTGCGTTGTCCGATATGCGATGCTGGCGCCATCGATGCCGCACGACCCGAGGAGTGTGCAGATGGCTCAAGCGTCGAAGAGCGAAACCGTCACGATCGACGGCTACGAGGTGAAGCTCACCAGCCTCGACCGGGTAATGTATCCGGAGGCGGGATTCACGAAGGGCGACGTGGTTGACTACTACCGCGCTGTGTCCGAGCCGATCCTGAGACAGCTTCGTGACCGCGTGGTGACGCAAATCCGGTTTCCCCAGGGCATCGGCGGCAAGCGCTTCTACCAGAAGAACGCCTCTCGATACACCCCCGAGTGGATCCGGACCTTCGTCATCCCGGCCAGCCCCGGCTCGGACAAGCCGTCGAAGAAGGTCACCTGGCCGGTGATCGACAACGAGGCGGGTCTCCTCTGGTTCGCCAACCAGGCGGCACTTGAGCTGCACACGCCCCAGTGGCACGTCGGTCCGCGCGGGGGAGTCGGCAATCCCGACCGCCTGGTGTTCGACCTCGATCCCGGTGAGGGGGTCGATCTCGACGGGGTCGCCGAGATCGCGCGGCTTGTGCGGGACCGCCTGGCCGACGACGGCTACGAGGCCTACCCGGTTACCAGTGGCGGCAAGGGGATTCACCTCTATGCGCCGGTATCGCGGAGGTCGTCGAAGGTTGTCCATCGCTATGCGGAGACGTTCGCCAAGGGGCTTGCCGAGGCGCATCCGGATCGGATCGTCGCGGTCCAGGCGAAGGAGAAGCGCGTTGGGAAGGTGATGCTCGACTGGAGCCAGAATCACCCGGCGAAGTCGACCGCGACGCCGTACACGCTTCGGGGAAAGGGCGGGTCGCCAACCGTCGCCGCGCCGCGGGATTGGGAGGAGATCGTCGACGGTTTGGTCCAACTGGGCCCGGCGGAGGTCGTCGAGCGGCTCGAGCGCGATGGCGACCTGATGGCCCGGCATGGCCTGGCGTGAGCCGTGGGACACCGTCAGGCCTACGTGGTCTGGCGGATGCCCGCATGTGTTGGATACTGGCACGATCAAGCTGGATGACAGGTATTGGCAATCGATTGGGGATCGTGACGGCATCAGGCAACGGGGGTGGCGACAATGATTCGATTCAGGGGATCGCCCGGCGCGTCGACTGCGAAGTGGGTGATAGCGGGGGTGGCCGCGGTCTTGATCCTGATCGGCGGGGTCTTCGCGGCGATCGCCTACGACAATTATCAGGATGGTGAGGCGACGAAGGCGTGGCCGTCGACAAGCGGAGAGATCCTCTCGGCGAACGTCGAAGAGAAGGAACGACGGGAACGCGACTCGGATGGGCGTAGCCGCACGCGCTACACCTACACGCCGCGAGTGACCTACGCGTACACGATCCAGGGCGTGGATTACACCGGGCATCGCATCCGGGCCGACGATTCCGGCGGGGATCGTGACAAGGCCTTTGACACGATCAACGATTTCCCGGTTGGGTCGACGGTCGATGTCTACTACGACCCGTCCGACCCGAGCTCATCGGTGCTCAGGCAGGGCGCCGATCCGGTCGCCGTCTGGCTGTTCGGCGGCATCGGCGGACTCTTCCTTGTGCTCGGGCTGGTCGGGGTGATCGGGATGACGGTCTTCCGCCGGGGGATGTAACGACGCGCGCTCGCGGCTGGTGTAGACGAACGACCGGGTCTAGGGACGCCAGGCTCGTCAACTGACCGCTACGGCAGCCTGACGCAGAGGGTTTTCGGGCCGTTGGCGTCGTAGGCCGGCTCCGATTCGGCGATGGCGGTGAGACCATCCCGCTCCAGCGCGACCACCAGCTCCGTCAGCCACGGCAAATCCTCCGGGCGGAAATCGGCCTTGACGATCGGACCGAGGGTTTCCAGCGGCATCGCCTCGCCCTCGTGCTCGCGCAGCGCATCCATGATTCGGCCGCGGAAGTAGCGGTTCGTCTGCTCGAACGGGACGCTTTTCGCGTTGCCCTTTCGTCCGGCAAGCGCGGCCTGGATGTCCGTCTGGATGGTCGGACGCGCCTTGCAGAACGTTTGGGCCGGGCAGATCACGCAGGCCGGGGTGCGGGCGGTGCACTGGAGCGCGCCGAACTCGATCAGCGCCTGATTCCAGCGCCAGCCGTCGCCGGATGGGAGGGTCGCCGCGGCCATCCCGACGATCTCACGGTCGGTCGCCTGCCGCTCGGGCACATCGCTGCCGAGGAAAACGCGGTGCAGCACCCGGCGCATGTTGGTGTCGATGAACGGCACGTCGCGCTCGAAGGCGAAGCAGGCGATCGCCCCCGCCGTATACGGCCCGATGCCGGGCAGCGCCAGCAGCTCATCGACGGTGTCGGGAAACTCGCCACCTCGCTCGACCACCGCCTGCGCGGCGCGCTGGAGGTTGACGGCGCGCCGGTTGTAGCCGAGCCCCTTCCAGAGACGGATCACGTCGGCGGTCGGTGCGGCGGCGAGCGCCTGGACGTCGGGGAAGCTCTCCAGCCAGCGGTGATAGTGGGGGATGACGCGATCGACCTGCGTCTGCTGAAGCATCACCTCGGACACGAGGATGCGGTACGGATCACGGGTCTGGCGCCACGGCAGGTCGCGGGCGTTACCGTCCCACCAGCCGAGCAGCGCTTGCCGGAAGGCGTCGATGTCTTCGGCTGGCGGGGCGGGGGTGTCGGTCATTGGCGTCGTGTTCGTTGGTAGGGCTGGGCAGCCACCCACAGGGCACAAGGCCAACGTGCCCCGCTTCAACGTCACTCCGAGCTTGTCGAGGAGTCCTCCCCACTGACTCCCCTCCCATGGAGGGGAGAACCCTCCCCGCGCGAAGCGCTCAGCACCGTAGGTGCTGCATAAACGGCCGTCTCACGATTCGAACGTCGACGATTATGGCGTTTGCGCTTCGCGCGGGGACCCTTCGCTTCGCTCTGGGTGACGGCATTTCATGCCGCCTGTACAGGCCCGGCACGGGACCGGGCCCGTACAGGCGGGTACTACTTGCCCATCGGCTGCGGGCGCTTGATCTCGATCACGCTCGGGCGGTTGCGGACGGTCTTGACGAAGTCTTCGAAGAACTCGACAGGGTCCTCCGGCATGTCCTTGAAGTTGAGCTTGAGGTAGGCGCCCTCGTCGTTGTCGAAGACGATCGTCGGCGTGCCGAAGACCTGGAGCTCACGGGCGTCGGTGTAGTCCTTCTCGATTTCCTTGAAGACCTCGTCCGACTTCAGGTCCTCACGGAAACGCTCGAGGTCGAGCCCGGCCTCCTCGGCGGCCGCCTCGAGCACCTTCTGTCCGGCGAGGTTGCGACCCTCGACGTGGCGCTTGCGGAAGAGCGCGGCGTGCATCTTTCGGAAGGCCTCTTCGCCCTGCTGTCGCGCCGCCCACGCTGCCTGGAACGAGCGCAGCGTGCTGGAGGTGCCATCGTTCGGCTGCTCCCAGACCTTGAAGTCCGGGTCCTCCGCGTTCGCCTGCTCCAGCGGGAAGAAGCGCCAGTTCACCTCGATGGTGTCGCCGAGAGTCTCCGCGACGTCGTCGAGCCAGACCTGCGCCGCCCACGCGAACGGGCAAGCGTAATCGAAGTACACATCCATCACGTACGCGGCCGTTGAGCTCTGCCCACTGCCGCGCTTCTCGAGAGTATTGACCACGGTGTCCCTGGACCCCTTCTGTGAATCAGCCGGCGCAATCATCCATGCGACGCACGATTTCCCGCCATCCGGCGTCAACCTGCGCCATGGTGTCTTCGATCTTGCCGCTGTTGTCGATGACGCGGTCCGCGCGCGCCAATTTGGCCGCCATTGGGGGCTGCGCCTCGACGCGCCGCCGCGCCTCCAATAACGACAGTCTATTGCGTTTCGCCAAACGCTGCACTTGCGCTTCTGTATCGGTAGTCACTACCCAAACGGAATCACAGCGATCGGCGTGACCGCTTTCGATCAGCTTGACGGCGTCGATGACGACGACTCCCTCGTCGATGGCGTCGACGCGCCGGTCGATCTCGGAGATCACGGCGGGGTGGGTGAGGGCGTCGAGCTCCTGGAGCTTCTCGGGGTCACTGAACACGATGGCGCCGAGCGCGGGACGGTCGAGCGAGCCATCGGGGGCGACGATGTCCTCACCGAAGTGGTCGGCGAGTTTCGCGAGGAGGGGCTGGCCTGGGCCGACGAGCTCGCGGTAGACGAGGTCGGCGTCGATGGCGATTGCGCCGTGCTCGACGAGGCGGTTGACGACGGTGCTCTTGCCGGAAGCGATGTTGCCGGTAATGCCGAGGACGAATTTTCGCTTCGGGCCGTCGGTATCGCGGTC
>CBFGRG010000120.1:0-8211 GCA_965651105.1 uncultured bacterium
TTCGCAACGAAAACGGGCGACTCCCGATCGGAGCCGCCCGTGTACTTCTGAGGTGAGCCGTTCTTGCTACCCGTGCTTCATGTTCGCCGGCAGCGGCGTCTCCGCGCCCGGCGCCTCGATCCGGTTCTTGCCGGTCCTCGGCGACTTCTCCGGCGTCTCGTCCTTCTTCGGGCCGCGCCGGCCAGCGGGTCGCTTGCGACCCTTCTCCTTGACGAAGGCAGCCTCAAGCACGTCGTCGAGATGATCGACCTCGATCAGCTCGAGCTCGCTCTTGACGATGTCCGGCAGCTCCGAGAGGTCCTTGGCGTTCTTCTTCGGCAGCAGGAAGGTCTTGATCCCGCCCCGGTGCGCCGCAAGGGTCTTCTCGCGCAGGCCGCCGATTGGCAGCACCTTGCCCCGCAGCGTGATCTCGCCGGTCATCGCGACATCCTTGCGGACCTTGCGCCCGGTCAGCGCCGAAATGATCGCCGTCGCCATCGTGATGCCGGCAGACGGTCCATCCTTCGGGATCGCCCCCGCCGGGATGTGGACATGGATGTTGCGCGTGTCGAACAGCTCCGGCTCGATGCCGAGCGCGCCAGCCCGCGACCGCGCGTAGGAGAGCGCCGCGCTCGCCGATTCCTTCATCACGTCGCCGAGCTGGCCGGTGAGCGTAACCTCACCCTTGCCCTCCATCGTCGTGACCTCGATCGAAAGCAGGTCACCGCCAACGCTGGTCACGGCCGCGCCGGTAGCGACACCCACCTCGTCGTGCTCCTCGGCCAGCCCGAACTCGTAGCGCGGCACGCCGAGCAGCTCGGACACCTCGTCGGCGTCGACCGTCATGTGCTCCGGCGGGTTGCTGCCGGCAAACTTCCGCGCCACCTTGCGCGCCAGCGCGCCGATCTCGCGCTCCAGGTTGCGGACGCCCGACTCCTCGGTGTACTCCCGGATCACGCGCCGTACCGCGTCGTCGGTGATGGCCAGCTGGCCATCTTCAAGGCCGTGCGACTCCAGCGCCTTCGGGATCAGGTAATTCTTCGCGATCTCAAGCTTCTCGAGCTCGGTGTAGCCCGACACCTCGATGATCTCCATCCGGTCGCGCAGCGCCGGCGGGATCGGATCGAGCATGTTCGCGGTGGTGATGAAGATCACCTTGGAGAGATCGAATGGCACTTCGAGGTAGTGGTCGGAGAACGTCGTGTTCTGTTCCGGATCCAGCACCTCCAGCAACGCCGAAGAAGGATCCCCACGGAACGTGTCGGCGCCAACCTTGTCGACCTCGTCGAGCACCATCACCGGATTCCTGGAGCCGGCGTCGCGCAGCGCCTTGACCACGCGGCCCGGCATCGCACCGACATAGGTGCGGCGGTGACCGCGAATCTCGGCCTCGTCACGAACGCCGCCGAGCGACATCCGCACGTACTTCCGCCCGATCGCGCGGGCGATCGACCGGCCGAGACTGGTCTTGCCGACGCCCGGCGGGCCGACGAAGAGCAGGATCGGCGCCTTCTGCTTGTCCCCCGCGAGCTTGCGCACGGCAATGAACTCGAGGATGCGGTCCTTGACCTTCTCCAGCCCGTAGTGGTCCTCGTCGAGGATCTTCGCGGCCTCGTCGAGATCGAGGGTGTCCTCCGTCTCCACCGCCCACGGCAGCTCGGTCAGCCACTCGAGGTAGGTGCGGATCACGCCGATCTCCGGCGAGAACGGGTGCTGCTGCTCCAGCCGCTCGAGCTGCAACAGCGCCTTGTCGCGCACCTCGTCGGGCATGCCGACCGTCTCGATCTTCTCGCGCAGCTCGTTGGCAACGGCCTCCTCGCTGGAGCCCTCGCCCAGCTCGCGCTGGATCGCCCGGAGCTGCTCGCGCAGGTAGTACTCGCGCTGCTGGCGCTCCATACCCTGCTGGGCCTCGCTCTGGATCTGGTTGCGCAGGGTGAGCAGGTTGAGCCGCTTCTGGATGAAGACGCTGACGCGTCGAAGCCGCTCGACCGGATCGAAGATCTCCAGCAGCTCCTGCCGCTGGGCCGAGGTGAACTCCGGCGAGAATGCGATCAGATCGGCCATCCAGCCCGGATCTTCGATGCTGCGGATCATGTCCAGCACCTCTTCCGGGACGTTCGGCAGCAGGTTGACGTACGACTCAACCTGCTCGATCACCGCCGCCATCGCCGCCTCGGAGTCGCCGTGCGCCGATGTGACGTCATCGCGCCGCCACACGCGCGCGGCGAGGTAGGGCACCTCCTGAATGACATCTTCGATCACGCCACGGCTGATGCCCTGCAGGATGACGTGGTCCTGCTGGCCCGGCCGGCTGATGAACTGGGCGATCTCGGCGACGACGCCAACGCGGTAGAGATCGTCGACGAGCGGGCGCTCGGAGAAATCGTCTTCATCCTCCAGCTCCGACTCGACGTCGTCCTCGTCGCCGTTGACCTCGTATTCCTCATCCCCGTCGTCCTGCTCGTACTCGAGCGCGATCATGTCGCTGACCATGTCGATCAGGTCACGACCGGGACCGTTTCCGCCCTCTTCGTCCTCGTCGTCGATCGGACGCGCCGAAACGACCAGCACGCGACGGGGGTTCATCCGCATTGCGCGGTCGACCGCCATCGCGTTCTCGTCGAGATCGAGCGGGAACGGAATCGTCATGTGCGGCATCAGCAGCGACTCGGTAGCGACCATCACCGGCAGCGCCATCATGTCTGGCTCCGGCTGGTCGCCCGTATCACCGCGACGGCGGCGGTTCTTGCGAGGTTGCGGCGTTGCGTCCGCAGCTTCGTCGATGCCGTCACGCACCTTGGTTTCTTCCCCATCGGAAGGATTTGTCATGAATGGACTCTCGACTTTCAGGCATCGCTCCGGAACGACGGAAGACCGCGCGCCGGGACGAGCCGCGGGAGGGCCGGCGCATCCACCTGGACGAAACCGGCGATCAACCGACGAAAGGCGATCCAGTGGACCTGGATGCGGCGTCGCCGGAGTTGAAAAGGAATGAATTTGGGAAGTGGGAACAGGACATCCGCCTTTCGCTTGGCACGATAACGCGCTGCCGGACATCCCGGTTTCCTCAGCACAGTGTACCCCGATCCGGCAATCTCGCCCGTGTCATCGGCACCCCTCTTCCCTTTGCTACACTCTCGCCATCGTTCCGGGCCACACGCCGCCCTTCCTGTCTCGAAAGGACCCCGACGGTGACCGACAACGCCGATCAGCCCCTGCTCGCGCCGGGGACAGACGTTCACGCAATCGACGTGCCGGAGACCGACGACCCGGTGGTGCTTCGCGAGCTGCTGCGGCAGGCACGCGAGCACCTTCGCATACGCGAATCGATCGAGCGGATGTTGTCGGAAAACACCGCACGCACCGAGGCACTGCTGCTGGAAGCGCGAGCGCGGGCCGCTCCGGCAATCGACCGCGAAGCGCTCGCCGGCGCCGTCGCCGACCTTCGCGCGTCGCTCCAGGCGGCGCTGGCGGCGGTAGACCGGCTCGAGGCGGCAACCGGCGACGGAGCAGGATCACCGGAGACCGCCCCGCAACTGAATGACGCGCCAACACCCCGATCCGTGACGTCAGAAGGCGAACCGGGAACGGTCGAGGTGCTGGTGCACGAGATCCATGCGCCGGCGCTGGCACGGTCACTGCAACGGTATCTCGCCGAGCTGGAGGGCGTCGACAATGCCGAGGTCCGCGAGCTGGCCGAGGGCATTCTCCGGATCACCGTCACCGGCACGGCCGCGCTGGACGGCGATTCACTGGCCGGGTGGGAGCCCCAGCGGGGCCGCACCATCCTCACCGCCCGCCCCGACGTCCTGGAGATCGAGTTGGCGCCCGCCAACCCGTAGCCCTGGCTCGAGGTACCCGAGCGAACCAGCCCTCGCATTCCTATGACTCGCCGCTCCTTGCGCGTTCCTTCCACATCACCCAGTGCCGGGCTTGACAGCCTAACGGTTTAGCACTAAACTAAATGCGGAAAGGAATGAACGCGATGGTGACGCCCCAAACACCCCAACCGACCCGCCGCCGGCGCGAGGAGCTTCCCCTCCCTGTCCGAGCCTGGGTACGCATCATGCGAATCTACAACCGTATCGACCGCCGCTCGGCCGAGGGCATGCGCGCCTGGGGGCTCTCTCCAGCCCGCTTCGACGTGATCAATCACGCCGGTCTCAACGAGGGCGCCACCCAGCAGGAGCTCGCCGACGCCCTCCTCGTCACAAAGGGCAACATCACCCAACTGCTCGACAGTCTCGAGCGTGACGGCCTCATTCGACGCGACAAGTGCGGAAGAATGAAGCGGGTCTACCTCACCGACGCCGGCCGCGAGGCCCGCGAAAACGCGATGACGAGTCATCTTGAGCTGCTCACCCGTACGCTGAACGGCCTTTCGCCCGAAGAGCAACAAACGCTCGTCACCCTGCTCCGCAAGCTCGAGCGCGGGCTCGACACCTGTCACACGCCCGACAACGCCGAATGACACCCGTACAAGCCGGTTTTGTGCCGGCTCCAATCAGGAACGAGGACCACATGAACCGACCCGACACTCCGCTCACCGGTATCCACCACATCAGCGCGATAACCGCCGACGCCCAGGCCAACGTCGATTTCTACACGCAGGCACTCGGCATGCGCCTGATCAAGAAGTCCGTCAACCAGGACGATGTCTCCGTCTACCATCTCTTTTACACCGACGCGGAGGGAGCGCCTGGCACCGATCTCACCTTTTTCGACATTCCCCACGCGGCGAAGAACCAGCCCGGCAGCGGCGAGATCACCGAGATCGCCTTCCGCGTGCCGACCGAGGCCAGCCTGCACTTTTGGGCAGAGCGACTCGACACGATCGGTGTCGACCGCGATGCCCCGCGCGAGCGATTCGGCCGTCAGGTACTCGAATTCCGCGACCCTGAGGGGCAGCGCCTCGCGCTGATGGTCGACGGCGACGACGCGCCGGTGCCGGCTGGGACGCCGTGGCCGCACGCTGGGATCCCCGAGGAGCACGCCATCATCGGGCTCGCCGCGATCAGCACGTCAACCGCCCGTCCCCACGCCACGCTGCCGGTGCTGACCGACGTGATGGGCTTCCGCGTCGTCGACGAGGTGCCCGACCCCGAGCATGACGACCGCGTCACCATCGTGCTCGAAACCGGCGCGGGCGGTCCGGGCGCGCTCTACTACCTGCACGTGATGCCAGGTACGCCTCAGGCGCGGCTCGGTCGCGGCGGTGTCCATCACGTCGCGTTTCGCACCCCTGACGCCGCGACCCACGAAACCTGGCGGGAATACATCGGCTCGCGCGGGATGAACATCACGCCGGAAATCGACCGGTTCTACTTCCTCGCCGCCTACTTCCGCGAGCCGGGCGGGGTACTGTTCGAGCTTTCTTCCGACACGCCTGGCTTCAAGACCGACCAGTCGGAGGACGAGCTCGGTGTCGAGCTGGCGCTGCCACCGTTCCTCCAGCCGTACAAGGCGCAGATCAGCGAGGCGCTGCACCCGCTCGACACCTCGCGCGAGCGCACCTCGCAGGATGCCGCCGCCCCTTCTGCGGCGTAGTCTCCAACCTCGATCATGAGCGACGCAGGGCCGGTCGTGTGCCGGCCCGCGCCGTCCGCAGATCGGCACCGCCGACCCACTCGCCAAGGAGCCCTGCCCCATGACCAGTCCACTCGGAACCACCGTTATCCACGCTGGCGCGCCGCTGGAAAACGCCAAAGCCGCGATCATCCTCGTCCACGGCCGCGGCGCTACCGCTGAAAGCATCATGGGACTCGCCCAGGCGCTCGACGACGGCAGCAACAGCATCGCCTGGGCCGCCCCGCAGGCATCCGGCAACACCTGGTATCCCCTCCCCTTCATGCAGCCGCTGGAAGCGAACGAGCCGCACCGTTCCGATGCGCTCGCCACGATCGACGCGCTGGTCGCTGACGTTGTCGAGAAGGGCGTCCCCGCCGACCGCATCGGCGTGATCGGGTTCTCCCAGGGCGCCTGCCTCGCGCTGGAGCACGCACTGGTCGGCGACCACCGCCCGGCCTTCGTCGGCGCGCTCAGCGGCGGTGTGATGGGACCCGCCGGCGAGCCACGTGTTGTCGAAGGATCGCGCGAAGGGCTGCGCGTCTTTATCGGCTGCGGCGACCGCGACGGTCACATCCCGATCGAGCGCGCCGCCGAATCGGCTCGCCTCTTCGAGGACGCCGGCGCGACTGTCGACTATCGCCGCTACGACGGCATGGATCACACCATCAACGACGACGAAATCGAGGCACTGCGCGACGCCGTATCGCACCTTGCGTCCCGCTGACCCTCGCCGACCGCTGTCCGAAAACACCTGCAAAGCCGGCATTGGCTCTCCCGCGATAGATGTGCAATAGTGTCCGTATCTGGCACCCAGATTCGAAACTTGACAGCTTTGCAGATCATCTCGGGAGATTTTGCATGGCGTGGATGGACAACTCCCCGTTCGAGCGTGGCGCCTCACCATCACTCGCTGGTCGGACAGCCGGCGATCTCATCTCGTACGAGGAAATCACCGACCCTGGCGATCCGTCGTTTCCGCCAAACGCGCGGGCCTGGCGGGTTCTCTACGTGTCGACCGGCCGCGACAACACGGACCTCACGCTCGTCGCCGGCGTCGTGGTGGCGCCAGCCTCGTCGCGGGACATCGCCTCGCACGGGTCGGGCGATTCCCGCACCGGGCGCGTGGTCGCCTGGGATCACGGCACGCTGGGGCTGACCCAGCGCTGCATGCCCTCGGAAAACGCGGCCAGCCTGATCTGGGGATCGACGCCCTGGGGCATCAACACCGTCGCATGGGGGACCGATGCCGCCGGCGATCGCCGCGAAGGGGCGCCGGAAGATGGCATCCTGGCCGGCATGATCCGCGAGGGCTGGATCATCACGGCGACCGACTACTACGTTGATCGCTGGGGTGGAAACGGCCTGCAGCCGTTCGTACTCGGCAGGGTCGAGGCCGCCAACACGATCGATTGTATCCGCGCCGCGCATCATCTCCTGCAAGCGGTTTACGACGATTTCCCCGTGCGCGCCTACGATGTCGTGATGTGGGGACACTCACAGGGCGGTCACGCCGCACTTTGGTCGGGACAGCTTCTCGAGGCATACACCCGGATGACCGCGAGCGATGATGGCCCGGCGCTCGCGCTCTCCGGCGTCGCGCTCGAGGCGCCCGGCAGCACCTTCGTCACGCACCCGGAGAGCGGCGACACCGGTTTCGGTCTTCTCGACTGGATCGCGCACGCCAGGATCGGATTGGCTGGGCTGTCGGAGCCGATCCCGGTGGCGCCGTTCTTCCTCTCGTATCTCTTCGCGTCGTGGGCGCGGTACAGCGAGGGCGGCTCCCCGGACCCTGCCGCCATGCCGGCCTATCCGGATACCGGTCCGCTCGATATCTCGGCGCTGGTGCAATCGGAGGCACTCGCGACGGTCGAGCAAGCGTCGCAGCTCTGCTGGGCAGATGGCGATACGATCGCCGAGCTGGCCGCACCGTTTCGCTCCAAACCGTTCCTGACGCCCGAAGTCGGCGACGGTGAGGTCCTCGACGGGTTGCAGCATGGCCGCTTCGACACGACGGGCGCCGCGGATGCGTCTTCAGAAGTCGCGGCGTGGTGGAAATGGCTCACCTGGAACCTGCCGGGGCCAGCGGGTACCAACCCGTTCGACAAGGTCCCCATGCAGGGCGACAAACTTGCCCCGGTAATGCTCGTCTCGGGCACAAGCGACACCGTTGTTCACTGTGTCGCCTGCGAGGAGTCCGAAGGTGATGTGCCGCCCGCGAAGGACTGCGTGACGGTCGCCCTCTACGAGGCGTTGAAGACGGAGTACTGTCCAGATGGTGAGCCCCGCGGCTACCTGTCACTGAGCCTCTGGCGACCGGAGGCGGGCGTCACCGCCGCAGACCACAGTGACGTGCGCGGACTCAACGCCGCCGCGGGAATCGACGATCCACGGTTCGAAGGTTCGCCGCTGCATCGCTTCATCTCGGCCGCGTTCGCGGGTGAGCTGGAACCGGAATGCTCGGCCAGCGTGGTCAATCCCGCCGGCTGAAACCGAGAATGGGACCGCTGCACACCCTGACGCCACCGACCGGTAGAAGCGCGGGCACGTCGCCGTTATCTCCGTTCCGGTGGACGCTTCTCGGGCGAACGCATTCTCAATCCGTGGCATCACCACCGTAGGGACCGGCCTCGTGCCGGTCCGCCACTCGGACCGCCACAGGGGCGG
>CBFGRG010000121.1:0-8169 GCA_965651105.1 uncultured bacterium
GCCGGGATCTCGCCGGAGAGGACTGTCTGCCCGGGGCAGTTCGCGTTGGCGATGCGGATGACCCCGGCGGAGCCGGCCTCGTCGACGACGGCGGCGAGGGCGTCGTCGTCCATGCCGATCACGGCGGCCATGCCGCCCGGCTTGAGCTCTCCGGCCTCCTTCATCAGGCGACCGCGCTCGCGCACGAGCCGGAGCGCGTCGGCGAAATCGATCACCCGGGCGGCGACCATCGCGGTGAACTGGCCGAGCGAGTGACCGGCGGTGACGATCGGCTCGAAGGCGATGTTGCCCGACCAGGCGCGATCCTCGACGTCGCGCAGGGCGGCGACGCTCATCGTCAGCAGCGCGGGTTGGGCGTTCCAGGTGTCTTCCAGCTCATCGGCGGGGCCTTCGAAGCAGAGTGTCGAGAGCGGGAAGCCGAGCACGTCATCGGCTTCGTTGAACACGTCGCGGGCGACGGCCGAGCGTTCGGCGAGCTCCTTGCCCATGCCGACGGCCTGGCTGCCCTGGCCCGGAAAAATCAATCCGATCTGCTTGCCACTGATGTCTTCGAGCGCCATGAGTATTTTCCCTTCGTTGTCAGGTACAGACGGGCGATGGTTGTCATCGCCCAGTCAGGGATCGATACAGGTCCGACCCCCGCGACGTTATCGCAGGAACCCGCCTTCGGAGTTGATCACCTGCCCGGTGATCCAGGCGGCCTCGTCCGATGCCAGCCACGCCACGACCCGCGCGGCGTCCTCCGGTGTGCCGAACCGTCCCGCCGGCATCGCCGGCAGCAGGGCTTCCGTCAGCTCGGGTGTGATCCAGCCGGTGTCGGTGACGCCGGGGTTGACCGCGTTGACGGTGATGCCCTTGCCCATCACCGCCGGTGACAGGCTCTGCGTGAAGGTGACGATCGCCGCCTTGCTCATTGCATAGGCCAGCTCCTCGGACATCGCGCCGAGATGCTGCCCCGAGCTGAAGTTGATGATCCGTCCGCCACTTTCGCCCTCGAAGCGACGGCAGAATTCGACCGAGAGCAGCGCGGTCGCCCGTGCATTCACAGCGTAGTGGCGATCGAGCTGCTCGGCGTCGAGTGTTTCCCAGCCGTCGCGGGTGGAGTAGGCGGCATTGTTGACAAGGATCGAGAGCTGCCCCAGCTCCTCCTCGACGCGATCCAGCAGCTTCGGCAGCCGGCTCGCGTCCTCCAGGTCCCACGGAATCTCGACGGCGGAAACGCCCATGTCTCGAAGCTCTTCGACCAGGCGTTGCGGATCGGACGCATCCGCCTGATACATCGTCGTGTCGTACTCGGCGAAGCTGGTGAAGGCGATGTTGGCGCCGGCCCCAGCGAGTGCCTTGCAAACTGCGGCGCCGATGCCGTTGTGGCGGGTGGCGCCGGTGACGAGCGCGACGCGCCCGGAGAGGTTGTAGGTCATTGCATTGCCCTTCATGATCTCGGAATAGTCAGGGGGGCTCGGCGCTTGCTTCACGTGTTCCCCGCCAACGTTCCGCGCAGGCACGATCGTGGACTGAGCGCGGCAACGGCATTGCCAGCGGTGTTGCCGGGTGTGGCCCTGTCAGAATTATCGCTGCCTGAGCAGCCACCAGATGCGATCCCAGCCGACAAGCGTGACGATGCCGAGGGCCGTCAGGTAGGTTTCCGACGCCGCGCGGGACACGAACACCCACAGCGCCCAGGCTGCGAGACCGAAGATGGCGATTTCGACCAGCGCTCGCGCCCAGCCGGGCACAACGATCACCGGCGTCGGGTTGCGGGCCGGGTCGTCCGGGACGGTGAGCGCGCCCCAGGATGCGCCGGCCACGACGACGAACAGCGCGGCCATCACCCCGCCGGCGATGCCACCGCCGCCGAGGTTCCAGCCTGCCCAGCCGATTGCGCCGAACCCGATCAGCTCGAGCAGGAACCGGGTCGCGAGCATCACCATCGGCTGCGCCGGCGGCTCGTCGTCACGCTGGGCCGGGATCGGGCACGCGAGCGGCGTCTCCTGCGGCATCGTCCTACGCCTCGCTGAATCGGCGCAGGATCACGACCGCGTTCTGCCCGCCAAGCCCGAACGAGTGCTTCGAGATCACGTTCACCTCGGCGTCACGCGGCGTGCCGACGACGTCGAGCCCGATTTCGGGATCGGGGTTGTTGTGGTTTCGCGTTGGTGGAATGCGATTGTCTGTCAATGTGCGCACGGCAGACAGGAACTCCAGCGCGCCGGCGGCGGCCATGCAGTGGCCGATCGCGCCCTTGATCGACGTGACCGGGATGCTGGTGGCGCGCTCGCCGAAGACCTCCTTGATCGCGTTCGCCTCGGCCTTGTCGCCGGCCGGGGTTGAGGCGGCGTGGGCGTTCACGTGGTCGACTTCGTCCGGATCGATGCCGCCGTCCGCCAGGGCCTCGCGTATCGCTCGGGCGGCGCCAATGCCGCTGGGCTCCGGCGCGATCGGGTGGTAGGCGTCGTTGGAGGTCGCGAAACCGACGATCTCCGCCAGGATCGGCGCATTGCGGGCCCGGGCGTGCTCCAGCTCCTCCAGCACGAACATCGCCGCGCCCTCGCCGAGCACGAACCCGGCGCGGGTCGTGTCGAATGGGCGGCTGGCCTTGTCCGGATCGTCGTTCGAGTCGGTCACGACGGCACGCATCGCCTCGAATCCGGCGAGGAAGAGCGGGTGGTTGGTCGATTCGGTCGCGCCGGCGAGCATCATCGGGGCGTGGCCGTGCTTGATCGCATGGAATCCGTTGCCGACCGCCTGCGATCCGGTTGCGCAGGCGGTGACGACGGTCGAGCTTGGTCCACCCAGGCCGAATCGCTTCTGCATTGCGTAGGCGGCCAGGTTGTGCGGGAACATCACGTGCAGGTGCGGTGGCACGCGTGAGTAGGAATCGCGCTTGAGCGAGGTCTCGAACGCCGGCAGGAGATCGTCGTAGGTGCCACCGACGCAGGTGCCGAGGGCCGCGCCGCCGGCGGAGAGATCCATCGTCGTCTGGAGGTCGTCGTCGAGCAACCCGGCCGCAATCATCGCTTCACCGGCGGCTTCGACCGCCATCCGGCTGTATCGCGACGTATTGCGAAGCTGCTTGCGTTCGAGGAACCGATTGGGCATGGTGCTGTCGTCGACGGAGCCGTGCAGCAGGCAGGAGTGCTTGTCGGGGTCGAGACCGTCCATGCGGCGGATGCCGGTCTCCCCGGAGACGATGCGCTGCCAGGTTTCATCGGCGGAGGCCGCAAGGGAGCTGATCGCGCCGATGCCGGTGACGACGACGCGTCGCGGCGAGGGAGAGTCTGTCATGATTGCGTGTCCTGGTCATGGCGGAGCGCTGCGACATCCTGGTCGGGTCGCGGGCTCGATTCGTTGCGAGGATTGTGCCACGGCGCGCCGAAACGGGAGGTGAGCGAACGTTCCCGACGATCTGCGGCCGTTACCGCGTCGGTGCGATCGGGAGGTCCGGGCGGCGACCCCACTCGCCCCAGGAGGGTGCGTAGTTGCGCACGTTGTCGTAGCCGAGCAGGGTCAGCACCAGCCAGGTATGGGCCGCGCGATAGCCGCTGGCGCAAAACGTGATCACCTCTTCGCTGGGCGCGAGGCCGAGCTGCTCGTACATCGCCCGCAGCTCCTGGATCGGCTTCAATGTGCCGTCTGGTTGGAGGTGGTGGATCCACTCCAGATGCCGCGCCGTGGGGATCGTCCCCTGCATCCACTCCAGGTCGGCGCGAGTGTCGACGATCGTGCCGTCGTTCCTGGCGGCCTCCAGCACATCGCTCGCCGTCGCCAACAGGGCCGGATCGAGCCGGGCGACGAGATCCGACGGCTCGGTCGCGACCGGGTCGGTGACCATCGGGTGGCCGGCGCGGACCCATGCCGCCAGCCCGCCATCGAGCATCGCCCCCTCGCCCAGCGAAAGCGCGCGCATCAGCCACACACCCCGCGCGGCGGTGGTGCCGCTGTAGTCTTCATAGAAGACAACCCGGTCGCCGTTGCGGATACCGATCCGCCGGAACGCCGCCTGCACCGCCTCGACCCATTCCGCGATCAGCTCCGGATCGGAGTCACGCACCTTGTATGGATACAGATCGATGTGGCGCGCGCCGGGGATATGGCCGGCATGGTACTGGTCGCCGGGGCGGACGTCGACGAGGACGACCTCGTCGCGGTGCGCGGCGAGCCAGTCTGGCGAGACGATGAGGTCGGGCTGCTCGTTCACGAAGGTTATGCCTTTCGCTCGAAAATAACGTTCAGGCGTCCAGGATGATCGGGGTTGGCGACACGTGCCACCTCGGTCAGGCCGTGCCAGGTGATGCTGTCGACCTCGCGCTTCGTGAGTGGCCACGGCCGGCCGGCAAGCTGCGTGCGGACCTCGCGCAGGAAGGTGACAGCGAAGAGCGTGCCTCCAGGGGCGACAGTGCTGGCGATACAGGCAATCGTGTCCTGCCGGCGCGTCGGCGGCAGCGCCTGGATCGTGTGTACCTCGACAACGAGATCGAACGCGCCGATCCACTCCGGCGGGAGCGCGAAGAGGTCGGCGACGTGGTACTTGACTGTCGAATTGGGGAAGCGCTCGCGGGACCATGCGATCGCGGTTTCGGAGGCGTCGAACGCCGTCACCTGCCAGCCACGGGCGGCAAGCGCCTCGGCGTCGTCGCCAAGTCCGGATGCCACCACCAGGGCACGATCCCGTCCGGATGGCGGTGGAGCCGCGCGCTCGAGCCACTGCGAGAGGAAGGGGTGTGGCTTGCCGTGCGCCCACGGTAATGACCGGACATCCGACCCGCGCGAGGCGGCGTACATCTCGTCGAACAGGCGCGCGTCGGGGTCGATTCTGGGCGTGTGCGGCATGGCGAAGATGTCCTTCGAGACGGCGCGCTGGGCACCGGTTGGGCGTTGACCCCATGGTACACTCGCGGTTGTTGAATCGCCCCTGTGCGTCGATCGCCGAGACGGTCCCACTGCCGGGCGAACCCATCTCACGCGGCCCATCACGGACGGTGCGACCGGTCCCGGGGACGGCACAGGGAGCACGGTATTCCGATCCATGGCGCGATTGATCTTCGGCGTTGTCCTGTTCACCATGGTCTTTGCACAGGCGACGATCCTGCCGGCGATCAATCCGTTCACGGTGGCACCGGACCTCGTGTTGGTGCTGTTGTTCGCCGCCTCGATGTACATGGGGCTGCGAGAGGGGCTGATGTGGCTCTTTGTCGCGGGAATCATCACCGACGTGCTGGCGATGGATCCGCTCGGCTCAAACGGGTTGGCGCTGCTGCCGGCGGTGCTGCTCGTCGGGCCAGCGCGGCAGCCGATCTTCCGGGCAAACATTCTCATCCCGATCGGCCTGATGCTCGT
Source organism: uncultured bacterium (assembly GCA_965651105.1). Taxonomy (GTDB): domain Bacteria; phylum Chloroflexota; class Chloroflexia; order Thermomicrobiales; family UBA6265; genus JACCVC01. Next base: position 5,338 of record CBFGRG010000121.1, read on the forward strand.
CGCCACCGTCGCGCATGCGCTCGTGCTTTGCCTCATCCGTGGCGTGGCGCCTGACCTGACAATAGGCCTGCAGGTGTTGCAGCACGCGATCGTGTTCCCGTTTCTGTATCTCGCGCTCCGCTGGCTCGAATGACCTGACGTTGCCAGCGCCCGTCATTTCCAGGACATATCGCTCATGGCGCGACGAAAACGCATTCCCTACGATCCACCCAACAAGCGCAGGCGCCGCCGGCGCCCAGGCACGTTGCGTCCCGATCAGCTCTACCTGAGCCGCCGCATGTTCATCGCCAAGGGCGGCGTTGTCGCGGCGTTCGGCGCGCTCGCGACCAAGCTCGGCATCATGCAGATCCAGCGCGGCGAGGAGTTCAGGGCCGAGGCCGAGGAGAACCGCATCAACCCGGTCAAGCTGCCCGCGCCGCGCGGGCTGATCCTTGACCGGGAGGGCCGGCGGCTCGCCGAGAACCGGCGCTCGTGGGAAGTGCGCCTGATCGAGGCCGACCTGCCCCCGCGTGGCTCCGAGGAACGGCAACGGGTGATCGATACGCTGGTGTCGGCGCTGAGCCTGGAAAACGTGCTCACCATCCGCCCGTCGGCCGTGCCGAAGGGGTCGCAGGAGACCGTGCTCAGCCGGGTTTGCGGCATGCTCGGCATTCAGGGCGAGGATGCCGAGAACACCATCGCCGCCTGGCAGGAGCAGATCGACAACGGGGTTCGCTACATTCTCGTGACGCCGCTCGACATCGACGGCGCCGCGCGGTTTCGTGCCGCGACCTCGGAGCTGCCAGGCGTCAGCGTGATGAACGAGCTTGAGTACAAGATCGGCAGCGTCTGGGCGCCCGAGCGCCCGGTGTCGGTCAAAACCGACGTCCCGCGCGACGTCGCCCTGCAGCTCAAGGCGAACCTGATGTACCTGCCCGGCGTGGAGATCGACGACAGCTCGCTCTCTCGTGTCTACCGAGGTGGCGAGGTGATGTCGCACATCATCGGCTATGTGCAGCCGATCGACGTCGCCGCGCTGTACGATCCGCGCAACATGACTCCTGGCGGCAACCAGATCTACGACCAGCACGACATGATCGGCAAGGCCGGGCTGGAAGCCGCGCTGGAGGAGCACCTGCGCGGTGAAAAGGGGAGCCTGTTCGAGGAGGTCGACGTCAACGGCGTCCGCACCCGCATCATTCCCGGGTCCGAGCGCGATGCCGTGCCCGGTGACAACGTGACGCTGACGATCGATCTCGAGCTGCAGCAGGCGATGGGCAACGCGCTGGAAAAGGCGGTGCAGCAAGCCGCCAGGCTCAAGCAGCGGAAGAACCTCGAGCGCGAGGCGAAGGGCCTCAAGCCGTGGAAGATCCCCAACTCCGGGGCGGCGGTCGCTTACGATCCCCGGAATGGCGAGATCCTCGGCATGGTGTCGTATCCGTACTACGACAACCAGCTCTTCGTATCGGGCCTTTCCAACCTGAAGTGGCGCGACTACCTGGCCGAGGAGAAGGGCAAGGCGTTCGTCAACCGCGCGACCAACGAGCTCTACCCGCCAGGGTCGACGTTCAAGGTTTTTCTCGCGGCCTCGGCGCTGGCGCACGGCACCCTGACCACCAGCCAGACCTACTCCTGCAAGGGCGCCATCCGCGTGCCATACGACAACAACCTCGCAGACGGCAACAACTACGCCTGCTGGGTGGCGTGGCAGGGTGGCACACCGCACGAGGAGACCGACGTCTACAGCGCCATCTCGGAGTCATGCGACGTCTTCTTTTACAACGTCGCGGTCGAATACACCAAGGCGCCAGATGCCTTCGAGCCGGTCTTCTACTTCGATTACAACCTCAACGCCGGCGCAATCGTGACCGAGCAGAAGCACGTGTTCGATGGGCTCGGCATCGATGCCGTTGCCAACGACATGCAGGAGAAGTTCTGGTTCGGGCGCCCCACCGGTATCGAGCTGCCGGAGGTGTCGGGACTCTTCCCGGATCCGGAGTGGAAGCGGGAGACGTTCGAGGGCGAGGGCTGGTCGGTCGGTGACACGATCAACGTGTCGATCGGCCAGGGCGAGTTCACGGCCACGCCCCTGCAGGTTGCATTGAACACCGGCGCGCTGGGCATCGGCGGTCGATTCTTCCGGCCGCATCTCGTCTCGCAGCGTATCGATTCCGAAGGCAATGTCACCGAGATCGGCGCCGAGAAGATGGGTGAGCTGGAAATCGGCGCCGAGCATCTCGCGGTGGTGCAGGAAGGCATGCGTCAGGTGGTGCATGAGCCGAACGGTACTGCCCACGCAACCGCCGGCGAGACCAAGTGGCCGCTGACCAACCCCGAAGGTGAGGAAGAGATCCTGATTGGGGGCAAGACCGGCACGGCCGAGTATGGCGCGGGCGACGAGGGCTATGACGACCCGGAGCTGAACACGGGCGCCAAGGATTCGCACGCCTGGTTCACCTGTTACGCGCCGTGGGACGATCCCGAGATCGCGGTCGCGGTGGTGATCGAGGCCGGCGGCGAGGGGTCGACGGTGTCGGTGCCGGTCGCCGACGAGGTGCTGCGAGCCTATTTCGAGCTCATCGGTCGACGCGAGCGCGGCACCGTGCTCCCGGTCGAGAAGATGCCGGTGTAGCGGGCGCCGAGGGTCCCATTCCGCAGACCCGGATTTGGATCTCTCCTCTTTGTCAACATTCCGAGAGCCGGGACGAGGGGACGTGCCTGCCCAAGGCTCGAGACAGCCGTTTCACGTGCGCACCCTCACCGTCCCTGCCCCTGTCATGCGCGGTCACTGGCGGCTTGGAACCATGGCCACCAGCGCCCGATTCCGACCACCAATAAACGCGTGTCATCCTG
>CBFGRG010000122.1:0-8164 GCA_965651105.1 uncultured bacterium
CGAGGATCTCGGCCGCCTGGACGGCGCTCATGCGCCCGAGGATCCCGGCCGCGTCGCGGTCATCCAGCCGGGCCAGCAGCAGCGCCAGGGTCTCGTCGCCGAGGCTGGCGAAGAGTCGACTCAGCTCCGCCGCCGAGAGGTTCTCGAGCAGCGCGAGCGCATCTTCCTCGACCATCCGGCGGGCGTAGCCTCGAGCACGCACCGCATCGCCCTCGGCGATCGCGGCGCGGATTTGATCGAGCAGGGGCGCGTCGTCGATGCTGGTCGCGAGGGATACGTCCGTATCCGGTCGCTGGTCGGTGTCAGTCATGCCGCGCGACCCGGCACGGGATCTTCGGTATGGGTGGGCTGACGCAGGTCATGGCGTCAGGAGTCGCGATGGCGGTACTTCCGCACCCCCGCCTGAACCAGGGAGTTGAGCCGGTGGCGAGTGCCGTGCCGGCGACCTGGCGTCTCGCCGGTTGTGCCGGCATCCTGATGTGTCGCCGGGGCATTCGCGACTGGTCGCGACACGGGAACGGTGCGGATGATCGGGGTATCCGCCTCGCGGTCGATGTAGTAGCGAACTGTCTTGTGTGTGGTCTGCATGGAGGCACCGCCTGTCTGTCCCGGGCATGGCGCCCGGGTGCATAGCCCCGGCCTCGGCCGGAGCGCGGTGCGGCGTGGTCAGCAGCCTCGCGAATCCGGCAGGAGCCAGGGTCTCGATTGATCGTGATACCGAGGACTGCCTGCGTCCAACGAAGCTCCCATCACGGGTTCGAACGGGGAGCGCATGGCGCTCGACCCGCACAGAGCCAACCCACGAAATGCGGGATGGACTTGCTTTCATGCTATCTCCCGCCCTCATACCGCGTCAAGCCGCGTTTTCGCTCTCGACAGCGCGCCAGCCGGTGCGACAATCGATGACGACCGACGCCGGCGCACGCCACGTGCCAGCGCCGGCCACCGGTCCACCATGTGACATTCGCGAGAGGAACGTTTCCCCGTGAGCGACAAGCGTTACCCATACGATACCCTCCACGAATTTGCCGTCGATTGCCTGGTCGCGGCGGGGCTGACCGAATCCCAGGCGCGACAGTCGGTCGACCTGTTGTTGCTGGCCGACCTGCGCGGCGTGGCCAGTCACGGGCTGGGCCGGCTCGGCATGTACGTCAACCGCATTTGCAGTGGTTTCGACAACCCGAACGCGGACCTGGAGGTCCTCAGGGAGACGCCAGTGTCGCTTTCGCTCGATGGCAACCTCGGCTTTGGCCTGTTGATCGGACCCGAGGCGATGCGCCGGACCATCGCGAAAGCGAAGGAATCCGGCGTGTGCATGACCACGGTTCGCCGGAGCAATCATTTCGGCATCGCGGGAACCTACGCCTGCATGGCTGCCGCCGAAGGGCTGGGCGGCATGGCGGCGACCAACTCCACCCGCCTTGTCGTGCCGACGAACGCGCGCGAGCCACGGTTGGGCACCGACCCGCTGGCGTTCGCCGTGCCGACGTCCGGCGATCCCTTCGTGCTCGACATGTCGACCAGCACGGTGGCGTGGGGGAAGATCGAAATCGCGCGCCGGGCGGGCCTGCCGATTCCCGAGGGCTGGGCAGTCGACGCCGACGGCCGCCCGACGACCGACCCACATCAGGTCAAGGGGCTGACGCCGCTCGGCGGCACGCGCGATGGGTCCGGGCACAAGGGATACGGGCTCGGCATGATGGTGGAAATCCTCACCGGGCCACTTGGGGGCAATGTCTGGAGCGCTCACGTCGATCGCGCCTGGGAGCAGAAGGAGCCACCGGGCACCGGGCACTTCTTCATGGCGTGGCGCGTCGATCTCTTCCGGGATCTCGACGAGTTCAAAGCGGATATGGACGCCATTTGCCGGGAGTTGCGTGAGACCCCCAGGGCTGACGACGCGGGCGGTCCGGTGCTCGTGCCTGGCGACCCGGAAGCCGTTTCGGAGCGCCGCAACCGGGTCGAAGGCATCCCCGTCGCGCCGGGCCTGGTGCAGGAGCTGCGAGAGGTCGCCGAGCGGCTCGACGTGGCGCATCCCTTCGGGTGAGCTGGCGCGAACGCCACCCCGATATACGCGCGCTTCTCGACACGCTTGCTGGCGGGGTCCGCAGGATCGCCGAGGGGCGGCTGGTCGCGCTGTGGCTGACCGGGTCACTGACCTATGGCGATTTCGATCGGGGCAGCAGCGATATCGACTACCTCGCGATTCTGTCCGAGACACTTTCACCCGATCAACGGTCGGCGCTTGCAGGGTTGCACGAGGATATCGTGGCGCACTGGCCGGAGTGGGGGGAGCGGATCGAAGGATCGTGGATACCGGAAGCCTGGCTGTCCCGCGTCGATCCTCCGATGGAGGGTCGACCCTACATCAACGGCGGCGCATTCTGGATCCCGGACCCGCCCTACGGCAACGAGTGGTTGATCAACCTCTACGCGCTGCGGGAAGCTGGGGTGGCACTTATCGGCCCTGACCCGGCGGTAACCATTCCCCCGATCGATATTGCCGATGTCCGGCGCGCGTCAGCACGGGATCTGCATGACGAGTGGGTGCCGAAGCTGGCAGGCGACGAGATATTCGCCAGCAGTCACCACCAGGCCTATGTGACCCTCACCATCTGCCGGATCCTGCATCGCGCGGAGCGGGACGAGGTTGCATCGAAGCGAGCGACGGCGGCATGGGTGCGCGAACGATATCCGGAGCCGTGGATCGTCGATCTCGTTGACCTCGCAGAACGATGGCGGCACGGCGTCGACCTCGATGTCGCCGATGAGTTGGGCCGGTTCATCGCCTTCGCCCGGGACCGCGTGGCGGTTCCATAATCGAATTCAGCTCCCGGCCAGGTGGGCAGCATGGGCCTCGACCGCCGCATCAAGCGCGGCGCGAGCGTCGAGCCCGATCTCGCGAGAGGCCGGCATCGTCTCGGCCCGCGAGCCGTAGGGTTCACGAACCGGGTCGAACCCGCCAATTCCCGTCACCAGCCCTTCTGCGATCGCCGCCGTGCAGTAGGGCGCGTAGATGTCGCTGTAACCGCCCTCGAGCGCGATAAGCAGCCGGCTGTTGCTGACGGCATCGGCGAGCTCGCGCATCAGGCTGGTCATCGCCCGGTAGCCGGCGGTGGTGAGTGACATCCGTCCGAGCGGATCCATCACCGAGGCGTCCTGCCCGGCAGAGACAATGATCAGGTCCGGGCCAAAGTTCCGGATCGCGGGAATGATGATCTCGCGCATCGCGGCGAGGTACGTCGGGTTACCGCCGCCCGGTGGCAAGGGGATGTTGATGGTCGCGCCCTCTCCGGCGCCCTCGCCCTGCTGGTCGAGCGAGCCCCAGCCAACCGGCGGAAAGAGATCCCGCTGGTGGATGGAGATGAAAAGGACATCCGGGTCTTCGTAAAAGGCGTCCTGCGTGCCATTGCCGTGATGGACGTCCCAGTCAAGGATCGCGATCCGCTTCGCGCCGTGATCGCGACGCGCCACCATCGCGGCGACGGCGACGTTATTGAAGGTGCAGAACCCCATGCCCTGATCGGCCATCGCGTGGTGGCCGGGCGGCCGCACGAGGCAAAGCGCGTGGTGGACCTCGCCACTGAAGATGGCCTCGACGCCGGCAATTACCCCGCCCGCAGCGAGCCGGGCGATGACATCGCCGCCTCGGCCGATCGGCGCGCCAACGCCGGTGTCGCCGCCCTGTTTGCCGACCTCGCGCACGCGCTGGACATGGCCCGCCGTGTGGTATGTCTCGAGCTCGTCCCTTGTCGCCTCGCGCGCGGCGATGCGCGTCATCAGGCGCGACATGCCGTAGAGATCGATGAGGTGCTTGGCGCGGCCGAGAATCGGTGGGCTGGAGAGGTGAGGGATCGGCTCGGCGAACGGATGCCGCTCGCGGTATTCGATCAGGAATTCGCCCGAGTCGTGCTGGAGGTACCTGTCGTCGAACACGAGTCCGACCTTGCGATCCCGCGGGTGTTCCATCGTATGCATTGCTCCGGTGCGATGTCGTCAATTGGCTGTCAGGACTATAGGCGCGCACCGTGTATTCGGCAACACGGTGCGATTGCCGGCCAGACGGCAGTTTGCGAGGAAGCCACCGATGTTGCCTCGGCGGGACAGTGATTGCCTGCGCGCCGTGGTTCACCCGAACGATGATCCAGGACACGTCGCCGCTATGAGAACGGAGCTTCCAGATCCTCGCCGAGGAAGTGACGGCGGGCGGCCTCTCCCGCGGTGAGATTGGCCGGTCCTGTCGCGAAGATGCCGGCGAAGCCACCGGCGGTGGGATCGATCTCCCGAGCCCGCTCGATGCGCGCCCGCAACTCGTCGATGTCCGGGCCGGTATCGGTCGAAAGCGGCGCGACCCAGTGTGCGTGCTGGCGCAACACATCGTGGTCGCGCGATCGCGCGGCGGCGAAGGCGGCCGGCACATCGGTCCAGTCGCCGGATCCGGCGAGCCGCTCGGCGAGGTCGCGAATGTCCCGGAAGACGAGCGACAAGCCGTGCCCCTGGCTCGGGTCATTGGTGCCGGCTGCATCGCCGATCAACACCGCACCCGGTCCGTGCGTAACGGTGGCAATGGTCTGGGAGTTCGGGAAAAACCCCAGCGGCGCGCCAACACCGGCCGCTCCTGCCATCGCGCCATCCGGGAGGATGCTGGAGAGCCTGGCGATCAGCGTCTCTGGTTGTGGATCCCGCCGCAGGAGCTCGCTCTCATCGGCCGAGCTGACGTAGTAGACACGGCTGATGCCATTCGCCTGCGAAAAGAGCATGGCGATGCCGCCAGGGAAGTACGCCTGGTGCGCCGATTCGGTTGGCAGGTCGATACCCTTGAGCAATGTGCCGCCGATGGTGTGGTGTGGCGGCTCGGTGATACCTTCCCCGCCGAGCCAGCGTCGGACGGCCGAATGGGCGCCATCGGCGCCGACCAGCAGCTTCGGCCGAACAGACTGGTTCCCGTTGCGCGTCTCGATCGTGACGACGGGCAGGTCGCCCTCCCAGGCGACGCTGGCGAGCGAGGCCGGACGGAGGACGGTGGCGCCCGCTTCGGCAGCGGCGTCGATCAGCGCCTGCTGCAGGACGGGGTGGGATACGCTCAGCGTGCCGAGCGCGAACGGAAAGTCGTCGGACCAGCGGTACGGCTCGCCCGGCTGGCTGTCGGTGTACTTCGTCCAGTAGGGCTGGATCAGGCCGCCGGCGCGTTCCCGCGCGTCGGCGAGCAGACCGGCCCGATCGAGCTCTCGCACGCCCCAAACGTGCACGAATTCGCCGCGGACACGGTCGATGTAGCGGGGAGCGCGCTCGACCACGGTCACCGTGACGCCGGCGCGGGCGAGCACGGTGGCCAGCCCGGCGCCGGCGATGCCGCCGCCGACGATGAGGACGTCGGGTTGGGGGGTGGTGCTGGTCGGTGTCATGAGACCTGGGTTACGAGCCGTTCATCTCGCCGATCATGTAGGCGGTCAGCACGAGCGCCAGCGTGACGGCATTGGCGATCGCGGCCATGCGGCCGGCACGCTGCGAGTCCGCTTCTCGGCCGGTGAGCATGTGCTCGGCGCCGACGGAGAAGATCGCGAGCAGCGCGATCAGGTAGTGCGCGGCGGGGATGTCCTTGCCCTCACCGAGCAGCGACATGCCGAGGAGGATCTGGATCAGGAAGAGCCCGGAGGCGGCCATCGAGAGCGGCCGCTGGAACGAAAGGATCGGCTTGCCTGTGGCCGCGCGCACGTTGAGCACCAGCACGATGATGTAGGCGAGCACGACCAGCGAGCCGACGATCATGTGGACATTGGTCATGGACGGTGAAACCTCCCGGTGGATTCCGGCGTGGGGGCGTGGGTGAGTCCCGGCCCTCGTCGCAAGCAACTCCAGAGAGTGTAGTGCACAGGGATGGGTCTGAAACCGAAAACTGGTCATTCTTGCGGGATTGGAGGACTCTGGTATCGTGCTTGGGAAACGGTCGGCCCAGCGGAGCACGATGGTGCCTGGCGTGTGGCCGACCGATACTGCGCCTGCTGGCGCCGACGACCAATGCCATGATCGACCGTGACGCAAAGCGTCCCGGCGATTCCGTGCGACCCGAAACCGTCGCTTGTGTATCGTGGAGGATTCCAGCAATGTCCGACCAGCAACAATCGCCCGCCGCGGCGATCGACGCGCTATTTGACGAGAATCGTACTTTTCCGCCATCCGAAGAGTTCCGTGCGCAGGCGAACTACTCCGACCCGGCGATTTATGAGCGCGCGGCGGCCGATCCGGAGGCGTTCTGGGCCGAGGCGGCGGAGTCGCTGAGCTGGTACCAGAAATGGGATACGGTGCTCGACTGGAGCAACGCGCCGTTCGCGAGGTGGTTCGACGGGGGCAAGCTCAACGTCTCGTACAACTGTCTTGATCGCCACGTCGAAGCGGGCAATGGCGACCGGATTGCCTACTACTGGGAGGGCGAGCCGGGCGATACGATCCAGATCACCTACAAGGAGCTGCTCGACGAGGTCTGCAAGACGGCGAATGCGCTCAAGGAGCTCGGCATCGAGCGTGGCGATCGCGTCGCGATCTACATGCCGATGATCCTCGAGCTGCCGATCGCGATGCTGGCCTGCGCCCGGATCGGCGCGCCGCACTCGGTCGTGTTCGGCGGGTTCTCGTCCGACGCGCTGCGGGATCGCATCAACGACGCCCAGGCGAAGGTGGTCATCACCGCTGATGGCGGATTCCGGCGCGGCGCCCCGGCGGCGCTCAAGCCGGCGGTCGATGTGGCGCTCGAAGAGACCTCGTCGGTCGAGCACGTGCTCGTCGCGAAGCGGACGAAGCAGGAGACCGCGATGACCGACGGTCGCGACATCTGGTGGAGCGACATCGTCGACAAGCAGGACACCACGTGCGAGCCGGAGCAGATGGAGAGCGAGGACCTGCTCTACATCCTCTACACATCGGGCACCACTGCCAAGCCGAAGGGGATCATTCACACGACTGGCGGCTACCTCGTTGGTACGAGCTGGACGCACAGGGCGGTGTTCGATCTCAAGCCGGAGACGGACATCTACTGGTGCGCCGCCGATATCGGGTGGGTCACCGGGCACTCCTACATCGTCTACGGGCCGCTCGCCAACGGCACGACCAGCGTGATGTACGAGGGCACGCCGTTCTACCCGGAGCCCAACCGCTGGTGGGAGATGATCGAGCGCTACAAGGTGACGATCCTCTACACGGCGCCGACTGCGATCCGCGCGCATATGAAGGAAGGTCATCAGCACGCCACCAGGCACGATCTCAGCTCGCTGCGTCTGCTCGGCACGGTGGGCGAGCCGATCAACCCCGAGGCGTGGATGTGGTACCACCGCCATATCGGTGGCGAGAAGACCCCGATCGTCGACACCTGGTGGCAGACCGAGACCGGCCAGATCCTGATTTCGCCGCTGCCGGGCATCACCACGACCAAGCCGGGATCCGCGACCTTCCCGCTGCCGGGCATCGAGGCCGATGTCGTTGACGAGCAGGGCAATTCCGTTCCGCTGGGCGGCGGTGGCTACCTCGTGATCAAGAAGCCGTGGCCGGCGATGCTCCGCGGCATCTATGGTGACCCCGAGCGGTACAAGAAGACCTACTGGGGCAAGTTCGAGGGGACCTATCTGCCCGAGGACGGCGCCAAGCGCGACGAGGACGGCTACTACTGGCTGCTCGGGCGCATGGACGACGTGATGAACGTCTCCGGTCACCGACTCAGCACGACGGAGATCGAGAGCGCGCTGGTCTCGCACGACTATGTTGCCGAGGCGGCGGTGGTCGGCTATCCGGACGACCTCACCGGCGAGGCGATCTTCGCGTTTGTCACGCTGAAGTCACGCGCCCACGTCAACAAGGAGTTCGGCAGCGAGCTGCGCGACTACGTCGGCAAGAAGATCAGCCCGATCGCCAAACCGAAGCGACTGATGTTCACGCCGGACCTGCCGAAGACGCGGTCGGCGAAGATCATGCGGCGGCTGCTGCGCGATATCGCGTCGGGCCAGGCGCTGGGCGACACGACGACGCTGGCCGATCCGAGCGTGGTCGAGACGATCCGTGATGCCACGGCCAACGCCTCCGCCGAGGACGAATAGGGACGATCCCGACGTCCTGGCGACTGCAGGACACTCGGTAGTCGTGTCAACCGGCCACACGAAGGGGGCGCAGATGCGCC
>CBFGRG010000123.1:0-8157 GCA_965651105.1 uncultured bacterium
TCGCGCCGCAGCGCGGTCTGGTCTGTTGCTCGCCGCTCAAGCACCTCGGCGACTTCCTCTCGACCCTGGACATCCTCATAGAGGTAGCGCATCACGTCGGGGCGCCGCCGGATGTCGGCGAGGTCATCGAGGTCGCCCTTCGTGTACGGGCGCAGTTGCAGGCGCTCGGTGTCGATCACTGGCGCGACGATGGTCATGCCTGGTTCGACTCCCATTCCGACCGCAGGATGGCGTAGACCGTGTGGCTGACCCACTGCCCCTTGACCCACTCGACCTGCCGCAGCAGCGCCTCCTGTTGCATGCCAATCCGCTCCATCAGTCGCCGCGAGCGGCTGTTCCGCTCGTCGCAGACACCGCAGATGCGGTGCAATCCCATATCGTGGAACCCGAACCTGAGGATCGCCCGCGCCGCCTCGCTCGCGTAGCCGTGTCCCTGGAAGTCGGGATGGAGCGTGTAGCCAATCTCCCCCTGCTGATGCTGCTGGCTGCGCCAGATCAGGTTGGCGCTGCCGATCATCTGCCCGGAAGCCCGCTCCTGGATCGCCAGCATCAGGTTGTCGCCCTGATGCGTCAGATGGTTCATCGCCATCTGCTGTTCCAGCGCCGCCGCAACCTCGCTCCGGGTGCGCGGCTCCTCGTAGAGGTACTCCATCACGTCGGGCCGGGCGAGGATGTTGGCCAGTGCGTCGAGGTCGGTTTCCATGAAGGGCCGGAGCTGCAGGCGGTCGGTCTCGATCATCGTGATGTCTGGCATGACAGCGATCCTGGGAAGAGAAGGCCAGTCGATGCCAAAGCATACCCCGGCACCCGACGCTGACCCGACGTCGCGGTCAGTTTCGCTGGCAGATCATCAGCGGGTTTCCGTCGGGATCGCGGAAGGCGATGAATGAGACGCTGCCGATATCGGTCACGTCGCTGGTGATTTCGGCGTCCATCTCGCGCAGGTGCTCCAGTGTGGCGACCATGTCGTCCGTCCAGAAAAAGCACAGCGGCTGGACAGAGTGCTCGGTGACCGGTCGATTCGCATCGAGCAGCAGGCCAGTCTCGCCCGCCATCGGGATGTCGCAGATGCCCCCATTGTGCGAAGGCTCGGCCGGCTCGACACCGAGCAGGCGACCGTACCACGCCCTTGCCCGCGCCATGTCGCTGACCGGGACAAAGACGACGCCAATGCGATTTTGAATTGGACTCCTGGGCATGTTGCTTTCTCCGTGGTCTAGAGATGTTGAATGATGTTATGTAATGCATGCACGCCGCTCAGTGCCAAATTCCGGTAGGGTAACGATACCGGACCCCGATAGAACCGCGCGGCGCTCCTGTACGTTTGGAATGAGTAGAAGGGCGCGTTCAGGGTACTGGCGGGGGGAAGCATGAGCCGAACGGTTCGCAACCACATGGTCGTGATGCTGGCGCTGGTGACGGCGCTGGTGTCTTTCGGCCTGCCCGCCCTCGCCCAGCCATCGATCGCTTCGGGAGGCGGCGAAGCGGCCGTCACCGCGACCGAGGCGGCCGATGTGACCGACCTGCCCGTGGCCGGCCATGGCGCGCATGAATCGCGCGATGTCTCCAGCATCGCCCTGCATCACACTGCCATGACCGTGCTCGTCCTGCTGGCCGCCGCAGCGATGGCCCTTGGCGGCATCGGCCTCCTCTGGCGCTACGAGCGTCGCTGATCCGGGTTCCGCCCGAAGATCGCCCGCAACGTCTCCATCGGAAGCTTCGGTGTCCGATCCTCGGTCAGGAGCCCATTCGTCTCCTGCTCGGTGTCGGTGAGCTGCGTATAGCAATACCCGCTGATATCCGGGCAGGCTCGTACCGCGTCGGTCAGCTCGCGCACTTTGGCGATGTACTCGTCTTCCGAGCCCACTGTGCCGTAACCGAACCAGCGCTCCCCCGATTGCGGCGCGTAGCTGATGCCGCCGTACTCGGTGAGCATCACGGGCTTGCCCCGGTTGACCTCCGGATCGAGCTGCACGATTCGCCGGGCAGGGCGGTTGCGTTCCAGCGTAGCCTCCAGCGCCGCGCCGTATTTGCGGACGATCTCCTCGCCGTCAGACGTGTAGTCGTGGATCGTGACGATGTCGCTGGTGGTGTGCTCCCAGCCGTCGTTGCTGATCACCGGTCGCGATCCGTCGAGCGCGTGCGTCAGGTGCCAGAGCGATTCCTGCCAGTTGGGCTGGCGCGGATCGGTTTGCAGCGCCGGCACGCCCCAGCTCTCGTTGATTGGCACCCACGCGACGATGGCCGGGCTGTTCCGATCCCGCAGCACGGCGTCGGTCCACTCCCGCGTGACGCGGGTGACGGCGGCGTCGCTCCAGGTGAAGGTGTTCGCCATCTCGCCCCAGACCATCAGTCCGAGCCGGTCACACCAGCTCAAAAAGCGCGGGTCCTCGACCTTCTGGTGGATGCGGGCGGCATTGAAGCCGAGCTCCTGGATCAGTTCGACCTCCCGCCGGATCGCCTCGGCCGAAGGCGCCGCCAGGTGCGACTCCGGCCAGAATCCCTGCTCAAGCACAGACCGCAGGTAGCGCGGGAAGCCGTTGAGCACCAGCCCGCCGGCATCGACCGTCACCGAGCGGATGCCGGAATAGCTGTAGACCTCGTCCAGCACCGTCTCGCCGTCGAGCAGGGTCAGCTTCGCCTCGACCAGGTTCGGCGTTTCGGGCGACCACAGGAGCTTCCGCGCCTCCCAGTCATCCGGTCGGGCGAGGTTCCAGCGGGCTTCATGCAATGCCTCGCTGACCGTGAACCGGTCGTCGGCCAGCGTCTCGCCGTGCAGCGACAACTCGACCCGCAGGACCAGCGGCGTCGCTGGCTTCGGTGCGATCGAGACCGCCGCCCCGAGCGCTCGCGCCGGCGCATCCGGCTGCCAGTGGATGTCGGCGATCCGGTGCTTCCCGACGACCTCCAGCCAGACCGGCTGCCAGATGCCCGTGGTGCGGCGGTACCAGATTCCATGCGACGGTGTCTGCCAGTCCTGCTTGCCCCGCGGCTGGGCGATATCCGCCGGGTCGTCCTCGGCGCGAACGACGATGACCAGCGATTCGCCCTCGGCCGCGTGGGTGATGTCCGCAGAAAACGGCGTCTGCCCGCCCTCGTGGAAGGCGACGTGCTGGCCGTCGACCCAAACGTCGGCCCGGTAGTCGACCGCGCCGAATCGCAGCAGCAGCCGCTCCCCGGCGGCGCGGTCGAGCGCCGGCACCGCGACCTCTCGCAGATACCAGACAACGCGGTGTGGTCCGGGATCGTCGATGCCGCTCGCCTTCGACTCGGGCGGAAAGGGCACGGTGATCGTGCGGTCGAACGGCGCCGTTGCTCGCTCCCAGCGGGCGTCGCGGCCGGCGTCGTCAGGATCGAAGGCGAACTGCCACTGGCCGGTCAGGTCGTGCCATCGTGGTCGCGCGAACTGCGGTGTCGGGTGAATATCGGCAAGTTCGTACATACGAATTTATCTCCTGCTGCGTGATTCAGTTGCACATCGCGCGATCCTACCAGAACGCCTCACGGGGTTGGGACCGATCCTCGGTTGCGACCAGCACATCCAGCAGCATGCGTTCCATCTCGATGCGCGTCGCGGCGGATTCCGGGTCATTCCACAGGTTCACCAGCTCGTCTGGGTCGCGGGAGAGGTCGTACAGCTCGCCGTCGCGCTCCCGCGCCGATGCAGGGGGACCGTGCTGGACGATCAGCTTGTGGTCGCCAGCGCGAAGCATCGTCATATGTACCGGTGGGTCGTAGGGGTGACCGCTGTTGCGGTACTGGCACAGTGCCCAACCGCGCGCTTCCGCATCCTCTTCTCCGCGGGCCAGCGGCAGCAGGCTCGTGCCCTGCGCGGTCGGCAGTGGATCGATACCGGCGATGTCGGTGAAGGTGCTGGTCAGGTCGATCCACTGCACCAGCTCGGACCGCCGCTCTCCCGCCGGCAGCCTGCCTGGCCAGCGCATGATCAGAGGTACCCGAACGGCAGGATCGTAGAGCATCGGCCCCTTCAACAGCAGCTGGTGATCACCCAGCATCTCGCCGTGGTCGCTGGTGAAGATCACCATAGTGTCGTCCGCAAGCGCGAGCGCCTCCAGCCGCTCGAGGATACGCTGCACCTCATCGTCGATCAGCGTCACCATCGCGTAGTAGGCGGCGATGATTTCCCTGAGCTCGCGCGGCGTGTGATCGGCATAGCCGCGAGCGTGACCGGCGTAGCTGGCGGCCGACGCTTCTCGCTGGATGGGCGGCTTGGTCGCCAGGGTTTCCGGGGTGCCGACCGGGTCCGGGAGCGCGTCCGGGTCGTACCGCTCCAGGTACTCCTGCGGCGCGACGAACGGGTGATGCGGGTCGTAGAAGTTCACCCAGAGGAAGAACGGCTCGTCATCGTCCCGTTTCCGATCGAGGAATTCGACCGTCCGCTCGCTCACCCAGCGGCTGTAGTGCGCCTCGGTCGGGACCGTATCGAACCCGCCAGGCTGGTGGCGCACGCGCGGGCCACTCTCCCTTGCCTGGTTGTAGACATCGGGGTGCCGTTCGCGCAGCCAGCGGTGATAGTCGTTTTCGGGCGATCCGTGCGACGGGTCGTGCGCCCAATGATAGGTGCCGTAACCATCGTCGAGTCTCGGTTCCGTGCGGCCTTCGAAGCAGGCGGCGAGGTGCATCTTGCCGATCATGCCGCAGTCGTAGCCGCTGTCGGCCAGCGCGCGGGAGACGATCGGCTGATGCGGCGCCAGCGGCACGCCGTTGGCCCAGAGACCGTGATTTCCGACGTACTGCCCAGTGACCAGGCTGGCCCGAGACGGCGCGCAGACCGGGCTCTGGACATAGCACTGCTCGAACAACACGCCTTCGTCGGCGAGTCGATCAATGGTCGGAGTCTGGATATACGGATTGCCGTAACAACCCAGCGCGTCGTATCGCTGCTGGTCGGTGCAGATGAAGAGGATGTTGGGTCGGCTCACGGTTCGCCTTTCGCGTTGCGCCATGGGGGCCGGTGGTCATTGCGCCGCCAGCATACGCCGGCTCGACGGGATGCGCACCATCGCGCGCTTTCGGTGCGGCGGTATGATCGAGTTATCAGCAATCCCGACTCGCGACTCAGGGAAGGCGCCAGCGCGACCATGAACGATCGCCCGAACATCGTCTTGATCATGACCGACCAGCAGCGAGCCGATTTTTCTCGCGCTGAGGGTTACCCGCTCGACCCGACGCCCTTCGTCGACGAGCTTGGCCGGGAGGGCGTGCGGTTTCGGCACGCCTACACCCCGATGCCGACCTGCGGCCCTGCGCGTTGCAGCCTCATGACCGGTCGATGGCCGAAGGCGACTCGCGTTCGGGAGAACGCGGCCCTCGGCCACATCACCGCGCTCACCGATCTCCCGACCACGATGCGCGAGCAGGGCTATCGCGTCCTGCTGTCGGGGAAGAACCACACCTACCTGTCGGAGAACGATTTCGACTGGTCGTCGATGTACATGCACGATGGCGGCGGTCGACCGGACCGGCGCACCGAGCGGGACGCCGCCGTCGACGAGTGGCTGAAATCGCTCGATCATGGCGTTCACCCGGAGCCGACGCCGTACCCGCTGGAGAACCAGCCGCCGTATCGGGTCGTCAGCGATGCGATGGCCGGCCTTGACCAGCCCGACGCCGACGCGCCGTTTTTCCTCTGGCTGAGCTTCGCCGAGCCCCACAACCCGTATCAGGTGCCCGAGCCGTACTTCAGCATGTTCCCGGAGAACGGAATTCCAGACCGCGCCGCCGGACCGGAGGCGATCGACGCCAGGGGCGGCACGTGGCGCTGGCTGCGCGACCTGATCGAGGAAAAGCGACCCGGATACGACGACGCCTGGCGCCGCTACCGCGCCAGTTACCTCGGCATGATTCGGCTCATCGACGATCAGATCCGGCGGTTCGTCGACTGGCTCGACCGGTCGGGCCAGCTCGACGACACCGTGCTGATCTTCATGTCCGATCACGGCGACTATGCCGGCGAGTACGGGCTGCAACGCAAGGGCGTCGGCTTGCCCGAGGTGCTTACCCGGGTGCCGCTGGTCTTTCGCGGCCCGAGGATCGTCGCGAACGACGCGATGCGCGAGGAATTTGTCTCGCTCGTTGACATCTACCCGACGATCTGCGACATGCTCGGTCTTCCGATCCCAGACGGCGTGCAGGGACGCAGCCTGTGGCCGATCCTCGCCGGAGAGCCGTTCCCCGAGGACGAATTCCGTAGCATCTACGCGGAGCTCGGCGTGGGCGGCATCCACTACACGGAGCACGAGCGCCCGCCGCTCCACTTCCCCTACGAGGGTCCGACCTTCGACGAGCTCAACAGCGTCACCCAGAGCGGCAACATGAAAATGGTTCGCATGGGTGACTGGAAGCTGACGATGGATTCGCAGGGCAATGGCGAGATGTACGACCTCGCCATCGACCCGTTCGAGCTGGACAATCGCTACGGCACCCCGGACCACGCTGATCGCCAGCTCGCGCTCATGACCGAGCTGCTGCGCTGGACGATCCGCACCGAGGACGACCTGCCGGTCGCGCGGTATGTTCGCAAACGGCCGGATCGCAACTGGTACGCGCGACTGTCCCCGCCGGGCGAATCGGGCGCTATGTCGCCGGCTTGATGATGGAGGTCTCTTCGACCGGCTTGCCGTCGGCCGCCGCACGCTGCGGCGAGTTGTCAGCGATCTGCATCAGCTCGATCGCGTTGCCGTCGAGATCGGTGATCCACGCCTGGAGGTTGTGGTCGAGCCCTTCCTTGATCTCCTTGTCGATGGTTACGCCCTGCGATTTCAGGTCCGCGACAAGCTCGTGGATGTCGTCCGTCATCAGGCAGAGGTGGCGGAAGCTGCCCGCCGGCTTCGTGCCCGGCTCTGGTCCGCCCGGGAACAGTTCAATGAAACGGTCTCCGGCCACGTGGAGGTAGGCGAGCATGACGCTGCCGTCCTCCCTGTGCAGCCGGAACGATTCCTTGATCCCGAGCTTCCTGTAGAACGCGACTGACGCATCAAGGTCGTGGCAGGCGAGCGCGATGTGGGCGAGATCGGTAATGGCCATGTGGCGACTCCTGTTCGGGCTGGCGAATAGCTGCCGGCATTGTGCGGCAGGCACCACCGCTTGTCACCAGGTGCGCCTCCAAGGAATTCGGGAGGGCTGTCCAGATGCGGCACAGGGGCGGTCTCCCGGTTGCCGCCCGCTCGGCGTGGGCGACCCGCGCATCGTATGCTCCAGACGTTTACCCGATTTCGGTTAGCGTCGCGATGAAAGGGCAGCGAATGGCATCCGCGGATATTTCCAGGCTCTCATTCGACCGCCTCGCCGCGATCTTCGACGATCAACGGGCGCTGCCGGATGACGCGCTGGCGGCGCTGCGCGATGCCTTCGTCGCATTGGTGGATTCGGGGTTTCGGACGTTGATCGAGCCGGGTGCTGGCACCGGCCGCATCGCGATTCCGGCGCTCGCGGCAGGGTTTCGCGTCACCGCCAGTGATATCTCGTCGCCGATGCTGGATGTGCTGCGAGCGCGACTCGCGACGATTCCCGAGCTGCGTGACCGCTGCGAGATCGTGACCTGCGACGCCGCCGCGCTGCCCTTCGCCAATGGCGCCTTCGACGTCGCGGTGCTGGCGCAGGTGCTGTACCTGATCCCCGATTGGGAGCGGGCACTGGACCAGGCCATCCGCGTCGTTCGTGCCGGCGGCCGGGTCGTGCTCGTGCAGGAGCGGACAACGATGTCGCCGGCGCTGGCCGCATGGGATGCCGCCTGGCGCGACACCGTTGCTCGAGCCGGGCACCGACCCATCCCCCAGGTACCGACCGATGATGAGGCTGCCGAAGCTCTCGGTACGCGTTGTGTCGACCTTCGGGTCGATGCTCTCGCGTCCTGGGAGTTCGGGCAGACTGCCGGGGAGGCTTTCGCCGGTCTCCATCGTCTCCGGCCCCTCTACTCGGATCTCCACGATGCTGCCTGGGAGGCCGCGATCGCCGCCTTCCGCCGCTGGCACGCCGCCTCGGACCTGGACGACGCTGTCCGCCTTGCCGGCACCGTCACGCTGACGCTGGTGTCGGGATCGGTGCCGGGCAGGTCGCAGCAGCCGCCGTAGGGATCGCCCTCGTGGCGGTCCGGTAGGACGGCACACCGTGCCGTCACTCTGAGCGACGGTTCCC